>JAGBVD010000153.1 GCA_017630495.1 Oscillospiraceae bacterium | reverse complement strand
TGCGACGACGCGCTGGTAATGCTGCGCAAGACCAACCATATCTGCGGTCTGCCCCAGAACAGCGGCGACCCCTCTCCCTTCACCGCCCGCGGTGTGTGGCAGGGTATCAAGGCTACCGCAAAGGTAGCTCTGGGCACTGACTCTCTGGAAGGCCTGACCATCGCTGTCCAGGGCCTGGGTAAGGTCGGTTACGATCTGTGCCGGATGCTCCACGAAAGCGGCGCAAAGCTGATCATCGCCAACCGCTCCAATAAGGCTATGGCCGAGAAGGCTGTAGAGGAGTTTGGCGCTGTGATCGTTCCCACCGAACAGATCTATGCTCAGGAGTGCGATATTTTCTCCCCCAACGCTATGGGCGCGATCCTGAATCCCACCACCATTCCCCAGCTGAAGTGTAAGGCGGTTGCCGGTGGCGCAAACAACCAGATTCTGGACGATGCTTCCGGCATCGCTTTGAAGCAGAAGGGTATCTTCTACGCTCCCGACTTCGTCATCAACGGCGGCGGTGTTATCAACGCAGCAGCCGAGGTGGACGGTCCTTACAACAAGGAAGCTGTCCTGGAGAAAGTGGACAACATCTACAACTCCATCGAGCACATCCTCTCCGAGTCCAAGAAGACCGGCGAGCCGGAAGGCGTCATCGCTACCCGTTTTGCCGAGTCCATCATCTACAAATAATTTGCATAAAGAAATACCCGTTGGATTTTCCAACGGGTATTTTTTATAGCTGTAAGATTCTTTCAGCGGTTTTGTGGGCGATCTGCTCCTTTTGGTCATCGGTCAGCGTAAGCTGCAGGAATTTCTCTGTTTCAGTCACCGGGTCCCACATAGGATAGTCCGTGCCGAAAGCCATCCGCTCCGCACCGTAGATGTTGATGTATCGTTCTGCTTCGCCCGGCTGCATAAACATCATAGAGCTGGAAATGTCCATCACACAGTTGGTGTCCAAAAGCAACTCCTTCGCGGTGTCGTACATACTGTAACCGCCAAAATGGGCGGCAATGGCGTCCAGCTGGGGAAACAGCTGCAAAATCTTCCGCAGCCGTGCCGGATGGGAGTAATCATAACGCTGATCGCCCATATGCAGCAGCACCGGCACACGACCCTGGATGGCTTCATATAAAGGATATAGCCGGGGGTCATCAATGGCAAAGCGCTGGGAGTCCGGGTGCATTTTGATGCCCTTGACACCGGCATCCAGCAAACGCTCCGTTTCCTCCGTCAAACCGTCCATTGCGGCGTGTACTGTGCCGAAGGGAATATAGTCGGGATTTTCGGCAGCCTTTTGCAGAATAAAATCGTTGATATGCTGCGCTCGGTCCGGCCGGATGGCCACCGGCAAAATCACAAATTGGGAAATACCGGCCTGCCGACCCCTCTCCAACAGCATACTTTCCGTGCCGTTCATATGGCTATCGCCGATGCCGTAAAAGTTTTTGACGCTGTCGGTGGCCTTTTGGGCGATGTCGTCGGGGTAAATATGGGTGTGAATGTCTATGATCTTCATTTTTGTCGCCTCTGTTTTCCGGGAGTCAAATACTTTGCTTATCATAGCAGATTCTTTGGCGGATTTCTACCCGTTCGCAGAAAAATGTCTTAAAAAGGGGAGAGGGGATCCGCAGCGAATCGTTATGTAAAAGCACCAAAATTTGCCCGTGGACATTTGTTTGTGCAGGAAATACATAAAAATTCACAAAAGAATATGTATTTTTGGCACAATCAAGTGTTGAAATCCGGGAAAATATGTGGTATTATTTATAAACTATATATTGGAGTGTTCTGCTTTGTAATTGATTTTTGATTTGCAGGGGACTTATAGAAGAAAGGAATGACGGTATGAATTCCAAGTCATTATTTTATATTTTAAAAAGAATTTTGCTGGCGATCCTGACTGTGTGGATCGTGGTCACCATCACATTCTTTGTTTCCCGTGCCGTGCCCGGCGGTCCCTTCGCCAGTGAAAAGGCCATCACCCCGGCAACCAAGGCCGCTTTGGAAGCAAAGTACGGTTTGGATAAGCCCCTGATGGAGCAGTATACTACATATTTGTCGGATATTGTTACAGAGTTTGACTTTGGACCTTCTCTGAAGAACCGCGGCCGCGATGTTATCGATGTGATCGGCGACGGTCTGGAGACTTCTGCACAGCTGGGCCTGTCTGCAGCGGCCATCGCTTTGGTGGTGGGTGTTGTGCTGGGCGCTGTGGCTGCGCTGCGGCGTAACAAGCTGATCGACCGTATTGTTATGGTCTTTACAACCGCCTGTATTTCGATGCCTTCCTTCATTATGGGAACGCTGTTGCTGATTCTGTTTGCCATCACCTGGCATATCCTGCCGGCAAACGGCAATGCGGACGGCGGTTTGATCCTGCCGATTATTACACTGTCTCTTTCCCCAATGGCCAACATCACCCGTTTGACCCGGTCCTCTATGCTGGATGTACTGGGACAGGATTATATCCGCACTGCCAAGGCAAAGGGCGTTTCCGGCGTGAAGATCATCTTTGGTCACGCACTGAAAAACGCGCTGATTCCTGTTATTACTTATTTCGGACCTATGCTGGCTTACATTGTTACCGGCTCTCTGGTGGTAGAGAAGATCTTTGCCGTTCCCGGTATCGGCCGTACCTTCGTCAGCAGCATTACCGACCGCGACTATCCTATGATCATGGGTACCACCATTGTGCTGGCTTCGTTGATCGTGATTATGAATATGGTCAGCGACATTCTGTACAAGGTCGTCGATCCCAGAATTACTCTTGAGTAAAGGAGAATTGTCCATGGACTTCAAGAAAATCCCCATTCCTACCATGCATGTGAAGCTGGACGATTTTGCTCCGGCTACCGATGCGGAAAAAGAATATATGGTGCAGATGCGTGAATCCACCACCTTCTTCAAGGATGGTGTGAAGCGCCTGCTGAAAAATAAGATCGCTACCATCAGCTTTATTTTGGTAGTGCTGATCACCCTGGCCGCAATTTTCATCCCCATGTTCTGGCCCTATGCCTATGATGCACAGCTGGGTATTACTCCCGGCAAGCCTGTAGATGCATCCTATGCCAACCTCGAGCCTTTCGAGTACGGCAGCACGGAACTTAGACGCATCGAAGCAGGTGAGGAGATCTTCCCCCACGTGTTCGGTACAGACTCCCAGGGTCGTGACTATTTTATCCGTGTGGTTTACGGCACCCGTATCTCCCTGGCTGTTGGTTTCTTCGCCAGCCTGATCGTTCTGGTCATCGGTATGGTGATGGGCTCTGTGGCAGGCTACTGCGGCGGCAAGGTGGACCTGGTGATCATGCGTATCGTGGATATCATTTACTCCCTGCCGGATATGCTGATGGTCATTTTGCTGGCTGCTATGCTAGGTACCGCTTTGGAAGCAATCCTGGTAGGTACGGTTTTGGAAAAGCTGGGCGCCAATATGATCAGTCTGTTCTTGGTGTTTGCGCTGCTGTACTGGGTTTCTATGGCCCGTCAGATCCGCGGCCAGATCCTGTCCCTCAAGGAGCAGGAATATGTGCTGGCAGCCCGCGCTGTGGGCGCAAAGGGCAAGTGGATCATTGCCAAGCACCTGATCCCCAATAGCATCAGTGTGGTGATCATTTCCACCGCTCTGCAGATCCCCAACGCTATCTTTACCGAGAGCTACCTGAGCTTTTTGGGTCTGGGCGTTAACGCCCCGATGCCTTCTCTGGGCTCTTTGGCTTCCGATGCGCTGAACGGTATTTCCTCTTATCCCTACCGTTTGGTGATTCCTGCAATCGTGATCAGCTTGATCGTGTTGTCTCTGAATCTGTTCGGCGACGGCCTGCGGGATGCTTTTGACCCCAAGCTTAACAACTAAGAAAGGAGCGTATGACAAATGGCTTTGCTCGAAGTTAGAGATCTGCATACCTCCTTCTTTACCGATGCCGGTGAGGTGAAAGCCGTTAACGGTGTTTCCTTCAACCTGGATCGGAATAAGGTTCTGGGTATCGTGGGTGAGTCCGGTTCCGGTAAATCCGTGACCGCTTATTCCATTATGCAGATCCTCGCATCTACCGGTAAGATCGTTTCCGGTTCTATCAAATTGGACGGCCAGGAACTGGTGGGCGCCGGCGAAAAGGTTATGAAGACCGTTCGCGGCAACAAGGTTTCCATCATTTTCCAGGATCCTATGACCTCTCTGAATCCCACTTACACCATCGGCCATCAGCTGATGGAAGCTATCGTATTGCACACAGACCGTGACAAAAAGCAGGCCTATGACCGGGCCGTGGAAATGCTCCGTCTGGTCAATATCAACGAGCCGGAAAAGCGGATGAAGCAGTATCCCTTTGAGTTCTCCGGCGGTATGCGTCAGCGTATTATGATCGCGATGGCCTTGGCCTGTGAGCCGGACATCCTGATTGCTGACGAGCCCACCACTGCATTGGACGTTACCATCCAGGCCCAGATTCTGGAGCTGATGAAGTCTCTGCAGAAGGAATTGGGTATGGCCATTATTATGATCACCCACGATTTGGGTGTTGTGGCCCAGCTTTGCGACGAAGTGATCGTTATGTATGCCGGCTCTATCTGTGAGCAGGGTACTGCTGACGAGATCTTCTACAACCCCTGCCACGAGTATACCAAGGGTTTGATGCGTTCTATCCCCACTGCGGATACGGCCGGCACCAAGCTGCAGCCGATCTCCGGTACGCCTATCGACCTTTTGAATATGCCTGCCGGCTGTCCTTTCGCGCCTCGCTGTGATGCGGCAATGAAGATTTGCTTAAGCCAGCGCTGCCAGAGAATGGAGATCAACGACGATCACGCAGCCGCTTGCTGGATGAATGTGAAAAAGGGCGTTGAAGACGGCACGATCATTGCTGAGGAGGTGACTTCCAATGCCTGAAAACAAGAATGTACCTCTGCTGGAAGTCAAAGACCTGAAGCAGCATTTTAACATCAATGTGGGCGCTTTCAAGACCAAGCCTTTGAAGGCTGTTGACGGTGTTTCCTTCTCCATTAATCAGGGCGAGACCCTGGGCCTGGTGGGTGAGTCCGGCTGTGGTAAGACCACCGTTGGCCGCACCCTGCTGCATCTGTATAAGCCCACTGCCGGTGAGATCTGGTACAAGGGCAAAAAGATCGAGACCAAGCAGGATATTCTGGAGTTCCGCAAGAAAGCCACTATGGTTTTCCAGGACCCCTATTCCTCTTTGAATCCCCGTATGACCGTTGCCGACATCATCGGTGAGCCTTTGGATGTACATAAGCTGTGCGCCAACAAGGCAGAGCGCCAGGAGCGGATCCTGGAGCTGATGAACCATGTGGGTCTGAACAGTGAGCATGCTGCCCGTTATGCCCACGAGTTCTCCGGTGGTCAGCGCCAGCGTATCGGTATCGCCCGTGCATTGGCAGTCAATCCCGACTTTATCGTTTGTGACGAGCCTGTTTCCGCTCTGGACGTTTCCATTCAGGCACAGGTGATCAATATGTTTGATGACCTGCAGGATAAGCTGGGCCTGACCTATCTGTTCATTGCCCACGATCTGTTGGTTGTGCGTCATATTTCCGACCGGATCGCCGTAATGTATCTGGGCAAGATGGTGGAGCTGGCGGATGCAAAGACCATTTACGAAAGTCCGCTGCATCCTTACTCCAAGTCTTTGCTGTCTGCTGTGCCTGTGCCGGATCCCAAGATCGCCCGGGCCAATCAGCGCATTATGCTGGAGGGCGACATCCCCAGTCCGCTGAATGCACCTTCCGGCTGTCCCTTCCGCACTCGCTGCCCCTACGCAACGGAGCAGTGCGCAGCGGAAATGCCTGCCTTTAACGAGGTGGCGCCGGGTCACTTCGTGGCCTGCCACCGGGTAAACGAGGTCAACTGAGCTTGACCGCCTAAACTTTTTGACAATATGTATGCGAACAGCTCTTTTGGAACTGTCGTGCGTATTGTAAATAAACAGGTCAAAGACCTGAAAAATTTTTGAAAGGAAGAACCCAAAATGAAGAAAATTCTTGCATTGGTGCTGGCCGTTGTTATGTGCTTGTCCCTGTTCGCTGCTTGTGGCGAAAAGAAGGACGAGAACAAGGACAAGGCTCTCACCTCCCTGGCCGTTTGTCTGGCTTCCGAGCCCGACACTCTGGACCCCGCACTGAACTCCGCTGTTGACGGTGCAACTATGGTTTCTCACCTGTTCTCCGGCCTGGCCAAATGGACCCAGGACAAGGACGGCAAGCTGGTTATCGTAGCTGACTCCGCCAAGGAACTGGTTGAGGGTGTTGTCAACGAAGACGGCACTGTCACCTACACCTACACCCTGCGTGATGGCCTGAAGTGGTCTGACGGCAAGGCTGTTACCGCTGCTGACTTTGCTTTCGCATGGAAGCGTGCTGCCTCCACCGCTCTGGGTGCTGACTACGGCTACATGTTCGAGCAGGTCAAGGGCTACCCCGATGAGCTGGCTGTTACCGCTAAGGACGAGAAGACTCTGGAAGTCGTTCTGAACAACGCTGTTGCTTACTGGAACGAGCTGCTGGCATTCCCCACCTACTTCCCCGTTCGTGAGGATGTTGTTGCTAACGAGTCCTGGGCTACCGAACCCGCTACCTACGTCTGCAACGGTGCTTACACCATCACCGCTTGGGAGCATGACTCTGTCATCACCCTGACCAAGAACGCTAACTACCACGACGCAGCTTCCGTCACTCTGCCCGAACTGAAGTGCTACCTGTCTGACGACGAGAACAACATGCTGGCTAACTTCAAGAACGGCGACTGGAAGATGATCGACAGCGTTCCCGTTAACGAAATGACTGCTCTGGCTAAGGATTACCCCAACGAGTACAAGGTTGTTGGCCAGATCGGTACTTACTATGTCTGCTGGAATGTCAACGAAGAGATCCTGCCCAAGGGCAACACTCTGACTGGCGTTGAGGCTGAAAAGGCAAAGGCTGAGATCCGCGCTGCGATCGGCCTGCTGTTCGACCGTAACCACATCGTCCTGAACGTTTCCCAGGCCGGTGAGGTTCCCGCTTCCTCCTTCGTCGCTATGGGTATGACTGAGCCCGATGGCTCCGAGTTCTACAAGAACGCCGGTACCAGCGATTCCTTCGACGGCTACTACAATGTTGCTGCTGACGCTTTCGAGGCTAACTTCAACTCCGCTGTTGAGACTCTGAAGAAGTACTACAAGTACGACGAAGCTTCCAAGAAGTTCACTGACTTCCCCACTCTGACCTACCTGTACAACACTGCTGATAACCACAAGGCTATCGGTGAGTACCTGGCAGGCGCTCTGGCAGCTGTTGGCATCACCATGAACCTGGAGAACCAGGAGTGGAACACCTTCCTGAACACCCGTAAGGAAGGCGATTACTCCATCGCTCGTAACGGTTGGGTTGCTGACTACAACGATCCCATCTGCTTCCTGGATATGTGGACTACCGCTTCCGGTAACAACGACATCCAGTTCGGTAAGGGCGCACACGCTGGCCTGAAGATGTACGATCTGGATCTGACTGCTCTGGGCTACGAGACCAAGGTTGAGGATGGCACCTGGGCTGAGACCTTCGACGTTCTGATCTCCACCATCAAGGGCGAGACCGACGCCGCAAAGCGCTTCCAGCTGATGCACATCGCTGAGGATATGCTGATGAGCACCGGTTGTATCGTTCCCATCTACTACTACACCGACACCTTCATGATCGACGAGGATGTTGAAGGCTTCTTCACCAACCCCTTGGGCTACAAGTACTTCATGTACTGCAAATAATAGAAGCTTTCTGGTAGATCGCTAAATAAAAAGGCCGCCCCGAATTTTCGGGGCGGTTTTTTATTTTAGAATTTTTGGGCATAGCCGCAGTGGCGGCACAAATCTTCCGGTGCTTTCCGGCAGTGAAAGCCTTCCCGGATGGCATTGGCCCGGGGGGAGGACAAAATGCCGGACAGGTCTTCCTGAAAAACATTTCCCAAGGCGATTACCCCATCGCTGTCCAGACAGCAGGGGACGACGGTTCCGTCGCAAAGAATGCCAAAATGATCCTGCAGGCCGTGGCAATAAATTCGATTACCATAGTCGGGGGCCTTCAGATCCGGCCAGTCAAAGCGATCGCCCCACTCCAAAAACACACCGTCCCGGATGCGGTAACCTCTGGTATTGGGCGTCCATTGCCCGGGCAGATACTGTTTTAATAAATCCAGTGTTTGGTCGTTTCTGCCTTCGTCGAAGCCGTTGTTCCAAAGCCGGAGAGAAATGATTGTACCGCGCTGATTTGCCTTGTGAGCAAAATCAGCGATCTTCCGAAGGTAGCCTGCGTGGGTATCGGGGGTGCCCTTTTCAAAGCTATGCACAGAGATGTTGACCTTGTGCAGCCCTTGATCCAGCAGTGCATCGCCCCGGGAATCCAGCAATGTGCCATTGGTGGTGATCATTGGATGAAACCCGGCCTGGGCGGCCATTTGTATAAACTCCGGCAGCAGGGAATGGACAAGTGGCTCTCCCATCAGGTGATGGTAAATATACTCTGTTTTTCCATGAAGCTGCTGCAGGATATGAGCGTACTCCTCCCGGGCCATTTGACGAGGCGCGCGACTATGCCCGTGACAAAAGCTGCAGCGCATATTGCAGTGGTTGGTGATCTCTACATAAACCCGGGAATACATAGCCGTTCCTCCTTGCTTTTTTGATTATTATACTAGGAAATTCCCCCATTGACAAGAAAGCCGTGGGTTTTTCTTGCAAAAAGTGTCAGATTTTAATATAATAAAAGAAAGTATTGCGGGGTGAATGTATGGACAAGCAGATTTACGATACCTATGTACGACTATTGCATCGGGAATTGGTGCCGGCTACCGGTTGTACCGAGCCCATTGCCGTCGCTTACGCGGCGGCGGTGGCGGCCAGGGAACTGGGCGTTCTGCCGGAAAAGGTGGACATCTGTGTCAGTGTGAACATCATCAAGAATGTCAAAGGCGTTGTCGTACCCAATACCGGTGGTCTTCACGGCCTGGAGACGGCTGCTGCGGCAGGTATTGTTGCAGGTGATCCGGATCAGAAATTACTGGTCATCAGCAAGGTTACCAAGGCACAGCAAGGGCAGATTGCGGATTATTTGCAGCAGGGAAAGTTTACTGTCCGGGAGTCTGAATCCGGGGCGCTGTTTGATATTTGCATCACCTTAACCGGCGGCGGGCATCAGTCCTCTTGCCGCATTGCGGAAGAACACGCCAACATTGTTTGCATTCAGCGAGATGGTGAAACGGTCTATAGCCGCAATTTGGAAAACAAAGTGGCAGAGGGCTCTGCAGACAAAGACCTTTTGACGGTGGAGCGCATCGTGGAATTTGCTGACACAGTGCGCATTTGCGATGTGCAGGATATCTTTGACCGGCAGATCGCCTGCAATATGGACATTGCCCAGGAAGGTCTTGATAACAATTACGGCGCCCGAATCGGCCAGATTTTACTGAAATCCCGGAAAAATGATGTGATCACCCGAGCCAAGGCCTATGCAGCGGCGGCTTCCGATGCCCGTATGGGCGGCTGCGAAAAACCGGTAGTCATCAACTCCGGCTCCGGCAATCAGGGCATTACCGCCTCTGTTCCGGTGGTGATCTATGCCCGGGAACTGGGCGCATCGCAGGAGCAGCTGTACCGTGCTTTGGCGGTGTCTAATCTGGTAACGCTGCACTTAAAATCCGGCATCGGCCCGCTCAGCGCCTACTGTGGCGCCATCAGCGCAGGCTGCGGCGCAGCTGCGGGCATTACCTATCTGTACGGCGGAAAGTTCCGGGAGGTGGCCCATACGGTGGTCAATGCTTTGGCCATCAATTCCGGCGTGATCTGCGATGGCGCTAAAGCCAGCTGCGCTGCCAAGATCGCCTCTGCGGTGGAAGCAGGTATTTTGGGTATGCAGATGTTCCAGCAGGGGAGCCAGTTTTATGGCGGCGACGGCATTGTCAGCAAAGGCGTGGAAAACACCATCTGCAATGTCAGCCGTGTGGCCAGCGAGGGTATGCGAAAAACCGACGCGGAGATCATTAAAATTATGCTGTCTTAAAGCAAAACGAGCCTTTCCAACCGGAAAGGCTCATTTTTATAGCTTTTGGTGCAATTTTCGGTATTTCAGGGGTGGGTGAGAGTAGCGCTCCTTGAATCGCCGGGAGAAATAGAACTGATCGTAAAAACCCAGCTGTTCGCTGATAGCGGACAGAGGAAGGTCCGTGCCGATGAGCAGACGGCTTCGCCTGCAGCAAAATGGACAACATTTTCCTGCTGCCCACCGTCAAACCGGACACGCTGATCCCGGTTATCGAGGTTTTCTTAAAATAAGACAGAAAAACGCCGTTTGGGCGGTACACCATAGTGATAAATTGCCTATAAAAGGCGTTTATTCCCGCCAATCTGCGTTAAAAAAGCTGGAAATACACCAAGTATTTCTGTGCTTTTTGCCTTGATTGACAGAAATCTCCGCCCTTTATAGGTGCTTCGCAGTTTTGAAGTGGTAACTTTTTTGATTAACAAATAACAAAATTCCCGGAATGCTGACGCATTTCGGGAAT
>JAGBVD010000152.1 GCA_017630495.1 Oscillospiraceae bacterium | reverse complement strand
GCAAGAGGGAAAAAGCTATTGCTGGCTTACCCAAGTGCCCCAGCTTTGCCAGCGCCGCTGCGCGGACTCCCGGCTGAAGGATGCGCTGGCAAGAGATACCCTTGGCACACCGGAAAGACCGATTTTTAAATCCGACAATCCCGGCGCCATTACAATTCCGGTGGCGGTAGGTCTTTTATATGACCGGGCCTGGATGCAGCCCAGTCAGGTAGGTCGTTTGGGCGCAGAGGCGGTGGCTTTTGTGAGCGGTGACCCGGAGAGCTTTCTTTCCGGCGCGGTGCTGGCATACAGCATTGCCGGCATTCTGCAAAAACCGGAAAAGCCGCTGCAGCAGCAGTTTTTGCAGGCGCTGGAGATGGTGCAGACCCAATTCGGCGCGGATTACCCACAGGTGCAGGATTTGGAGCAGAAGCTGAAACGGGCGCTGGACCTGGCAAAGGATACAGAGCTTTCTCCCCTGGCGGCTATTTCTATGCTTGGCTGCACCACAGCGGCGGAATGCCTGGCCGGTGCGGTGTATGCGGCCAATCTCCATCCGGACAACTTTGATGAAGCGGTGATCGTAGCAATCAATCACTCCGGTCGCAGCTGTGCGGTGGGCGCCCTCACCGGTGCGATCCTGGGCGCAAAGCTGGGCGCGGATGCCTTGCCGGATTTCTATTTGGAATGTCTGGAAGCCGCCCCGGTGCTGGAAGAACTGGCTACCGATATTTCCCTGGGTCGGCAGGTAATGCAGATTTTTGACGACAGCTGGGATCAGAAATACATCCAGGGTATGCCTGCCAAATAGGAAAATTTGGGAAAATGTCCGGTTTTCTTCAAAAAACCCCTTGCAAAAGGTCATCCATGGTGTTATAATGCAGGTAATCGAATGTAGACTTTACAAAAGAGAGGAGCGCCCGCTCCTCTCTTTTTACACGAAAGAAGGGAAAAGTTTGAAAGTTACCGATGTGGTTACCCAGTTTGCCCGGCCGGTGGTAGAGGCCAATGGCTGTAGGCTTTGGGATGTGGAATATGTCCGGGAAGGAACAGAGCGGTATTTGCGGCTGTATATTGACAAAGACGGCGGCGTGGACATCGAAGACTGTGAGAAAATCCACCGGGCGGTGGACCCCATTTTGGATGAACAAGACCCCATCTCCGAAAGCTATCATTTCGAGGTCTGCTCCGCCGGTTTGGAGCGGCCCCTGAAGCGCCCGGCAGATTTTGAGCAGTTTATGGGCAGTGCCGTGACAGTAAAGCTCTATCGGCCCAGAAACGGCCTGAAAGAAATTCCCGGTGTCCTTTGTGGCTATGAAGAGGGAAAAGTCACCGTTCAGGCCGGAAAAGAGACCATCACCTTTGAAAAATCCGAGGTTGCGTTGGTGCGGCTTCGTGTTGAATTTTAAGAAAACATATTTACTATATAAAGAAGCCTTGTTTTCAAGGCGAAGGAGGAAGTTATGGCAAGAACATCAAAAGCCAAAAAGCAGACCGTGTCCCAGGTAGAGATCGGTACAGAGATTTTCGCCAGCCTGCGTGACCTGGAAAAGCTGAAGGGTATTCCGGTGGAATATATGGTGGAGCGCTTAAAGCAGGCGCTGACCAATGCTTACCGGAAGGACCAGGGCGACAACAAGGAAACCCCCGTGGAAAATGTGGTGGTAGACCTGAGCGAAAAGGGTCTGTTTATGAGCCTGGTCAAGACCGTGGTGGAAGAAGTGGAAGACAGCAATGTGCAGATTCACATCGACGCTGCCAAGAAGCTGGACCCCAAGGCCGAGGTCGGCAGCACCATTTCCATCCCCGTAGATATTCAGAAATTTGGACGCATCGCCGCCCAGACTGCCAAGCAGGTGGTCATTCAGGGCATCCGTGAGGCAGAGCGTGGCGCAATTTACGAAAGCTACTCCTCCAAGGCCCAGGAGATGCTCACCGGTACTGTGCTGCGGATCGACCCCACCGGCGACATCTTTGTGCGTGTTGGCCAGGGCAACGAGCAGAGCGATGCCGTGCTGCGCACCAGTGAGCAGATTCCCGGCGAGGAGTTCTTGCCCGGTGATTTGATTCGTGTGTATGTTCTGGAAGTACACAAGGCAAACCGTGGTCCGTTGGTCCACGTTTCCCGTACCCATCCCAACCTGGTACGCCGTCTGTTCGAGCTGGAGACCCCGGAAATCGCGGACGGTCAGGTGGAGATCCGCAACATCGCCCGTGAGCCGGGCAGCCGCAGCAAGATCGCTGTTCGCGCTGCGATGGACGGCATTGATCCGGTGGGCGCTTGCGTTGGTCCTCGCGGTGGCCGTGTTGGCGCTGTGGTGGAAGAGCTCAGCGGTGAGAAGATCGATATCGTTGTTTGGAGCGAAGACCCTTGCGAGTATGTCCGGGCGGCCCTTTCTCCTGCAGATGTAATTAGTGTAACCCCCGTTGAGGGTCAAAAGGCTTGCACCGTTGTGGTGCCTGACAGCCAGTTGAGCCTTGCCATCGGCAAGGAAGGCCAGAATGCCCGCTTGGCTGCCCGTCTGACCGGCTATAAGATCGACATCAAGCCGGAATCCCAGGCCTAAAAAAGAAAGGAGCAGTCCGTATGCAAAAGAAGATTCCCCAACGGCAGTGTATGGGCTGCCGGGAACGCAGGGCAAAAAAAGAACTGATCCGGGTGGTCCGCACCACAGAAGGTAGCGTGATCCTGGATTTCAGCGGTAAAGCAAACGGCCGTGGCGCATACATTTGCCCCCAACTGGAATGTCTGAAAAAAGCGCAGAAGGCCAAGAGCTTGGAGCGCAGCCTGGAAGTTCCCATCCCCCAGGAGGTCTACGAAAGACTGGAAAAGGAAATGGGGGAAAATGTCATTGGATAAAGCCTTGAATTATCTGGCATTGGCGCGGAAAGCCGGTCGCATCGAACTTGGTGAAGAACCGGTGGGCAGCGCCGCCAGAGCCCAGCATGCAAGACTTGTGGTGGTGGCAAAGGATGCCTCTGACCACACCTGGCGCAGAGCTAAAAGTTTTGTATCAGGTACCGGACAGCTGTGTGTAAAGACACCCTTTTCCAAAGAGGAGATGGGTTTGGCGGTAGGCAGAACAAGCCTTGCTATCGCCTGCTTTACCGACCCGGCAATGGCCCTTGCATTTATGAAGGCGTTGGAAAACCCCGACAATGCTGTCGTGGAAGAGCTGGAAAAGCGGACAAAGCGTGTCCGGCAGCGGCAGGCCGAGGAAAAGGCCCATCAGCGCAACAAAAAGCTGGGTCACAGCAAGCGCAAGAAGTAACGGAGGTGCGTATATGGAAAAGTATCGAGTAAAAGAGGTCGCGGCGGACTTTGGAATGCAGCCCAAGGAAATCGCCCAGATCATGGAGAAGTTTTTTGAAAAGCCCAAGTCCAACACCCAGGTGCTGACGGACGATGAGCTGAATGTGATTTTTGACTATATTACCCAGACCAACCAGATCGAGTCCATCGAGGTGGTCTTTGCGGTAGCACCGGCCCCCAAAAAGGAAGAGCCCAAGGCCGAGGTCAAGGAAGAAAAGAAGGAGCAGCCTAAAAAGGAAGCTCCCGTTAAGGAAGAAAAGAAGGAAGCTGCCCCGGCAAAACAACAGCCGGAGAAGCCTGTTAAGCCTGCCGAGCCGGAGCGGAAGCGGGAGCGTCGCGTGGTGGATACCTCTGCGGTGCAGCTGAACACCCGCCGTTTTGACGATGTAGACAACCTGGTGGACCAGCGTGTGCAGGATTACCAGGGCGGCAAGCAGAAGTTCGGCAAGAAGGGTCAGCAGCAGAATAAGAAAGACAACAAGTTCAAGGGCAACAAGGCCCGTAACGAGGAGCAGGAGAAGCTGCGCCGCCTGCAGATGGAAGTGGCCCGGAAAGCACCGGTCACCGTTAAGATCCCCGACGAGATCACCGTTGGCGAGCTGGCCAGCCGGATGAAGAAGACCGCCGGTGAGGTCATTAAGTGCCTGATGAAAAACGGCGTCATTGCCGCCATCAACCAGACCATCGACTTTGATACCGCGGAATTCGTGGCGGTAGAGCTGGGCTGCAAGGTGGAAAAGGAGATCACCGTCACCATCGAGGAGCGGATCATTGACGACCATCAGGATACTGCCGAAGAGCTGGTCACCCGGGCCCCCGTTGTGGTGGTTATGGGTCACGTCGACCACGGTAAGACCTCCACTTTGGATGCCATTCGCAAGACATCCGTTACTGCCGGTGAGGCCGGTGGTATCACCCAGCACATTGGTGCGTATACTGTCGATGTAAACGGCAATATGATTACCTTCCTGGACACCCCCGGTCACGCGGCCTTTACCTCTATGCGTGCCCGCGGTGCCAAGAGTACCGACATCGCCATCCTGGTGGTGGCTGCCGACGACGGCATTATGCCCCAGACGGTAGAATCCATCAACCACGCAAAGGCTGCCGATGTGCCTATCATTGTTGCCATCAACAAAATGGATAAGCCAGAGGCCAACCCCGACCGGATCAAGGAGCAGCTGACCCACCACGACCTGATTCCCGAGGAATGGGGCGGCGATACGGTCATCGTTCCCATCTCCGCCAAGACCGGTATGGGTCTGGACGATCTGCTGGAAATGGTCATTCTCACTGCCGAGGTGCAGGAGCTGAAGGCCAACCCCAACCGCCGTGCCAAGGGTACGGTCATCGAGGCCCGTCTGGACAAGACCAGAGGCCCCATTGCCACCTTGCTGGTGCAAAACGGTACGCTCAACCAGGGCGATATCGTCATTGCCGGCACTGCCGTTGGCCGCGTTCGCGTGATGACCAACGACAAGGGCCGTACTGTCAAGAGCGCCGGTCCTTCCGTGCCGGTTGAAATTACCGGTCTGGCAGAAGTACCTGCTCCCGGCGATGAGTTCAATGCTGTTATTGACGAGCGTATGGCCCGTGAGCTGGTGGAACAGCGTAAGCAGAAAGCCAAGGACGATGCTGCCAACGCAATGCAGAAGGTCACTTTGGACAACCTCTTTGCCAAGATGCAGGAGGGCGAAATGAAGGAGCTGCCTTTGATCGTCAAGGCTGACGTCCAGGGCTCTGCAGAAGCGGTGAAGGCTTCCTTGGAGAAGCTGTCCAACGAGGAAGTCCGTGTTCGCGTTATTCATACCGGCGCAGGCGCGGTCAACGAAAGCGATATTCTGCTGGCTTCCACTGCCGGCGCGATCATTGTTGGCTTTAATGTCCGGCCCGATGCCGGCGCCCAGGCCAGCGCCCAGCGTACTGCCGTGGATATGCGCTTCTACCGGGTCATTTACGATGCCATCGATGAGATCGAGGCAGCAATGAAGGGTATGCTGGCGCCGAAGTTCCAGGAAGCCATCATCGGCCACGCAGAGGTGCGTATGACCTACAAGGTCTCCGCCATCGGCACCATCGCCGGCTGTATGGTCAAGGACGGCAAGGTTACCCGGGATGCCCAGGTGCGCGTGCTCCGGGACAACATCGTTATCCACGAAGGCGAAGTGGGCTCCTTGCAGCGGTTTAAGGATGCTGCCAAGGAGGTTACTGCCGGTTACGAGTGCGGTATGAGCATCGCGAAGTTTAACGATATCAAGGAAGGCGACGTCTTCGAGTGCTTCGTGATGGAAGAAATTAAGCAATAAGTAAAGCAATAACTTGCCGCACCGCATAAGCGGCGCGGCAAGGTTTGTTATGAAAGGAAGGATATTATGGCATCCAATCGTATTGGTCGCATTAACGAGGAAATTCAAAAGGCGCTGTCTGAAAGCATCCGCAATTTGAAAGACCCCAGAGTGCAGGATACTATGATCTCCATCACCCGGGTGGAGGCCACCCCGGATCTGCGCTATGCGAAGATCTATGTAAGTTTTCTGGAGGAGAGTCGTGCCAAAGACGGTCTGAAGGGTCTGAAATCTGCCGGTGGTTATCTGCGCCGGGAGCTGGGGCAGGCGCTGAATCTGCGCTATACCCCGGAGCTGGTTTGGGAGCTGGATGATTCCATCACCTATGGCGCGAAAATGCTGAAGCTGATCAACTCCCTGGAGGTAGAAAAAGATGGGGATTCTGAACAGAGCTGAAACGGCTGCTTTTTTCATGGGCCGGGATCACTTTGCGATTTTGACCCACCGCCGTCCTGACGGAGATACTTTAGGCTCCGCGGCACTGCTTTGCAGAGGTCTGCGGCAGCTGGGGAAGACGGCCTTCGTGCTGGAAAATCCCGAGGTGACCCCCAAGTATACCTATCTGATGGATGGCTTAACCAAGAAAGAGGCCGGCGAGGACGATATGGTGGTCTGTGTGGATGTGGCGGCAAAAAGCATGCTGCCCCAAGTGTTTTCCCACTTGGAAAACCGGATCGCTTTGCGCATTGACCATCATATAAATGACCGGTCTTTTACCGAAAACGAGCTGGTAGAGCCGGAGACCGCCGCCTGCGGCGAGGTGGTCTACGGGGTGTTAAAGCAAATGGGTATTGTCCTGGAGGAGGAAATGGCCAAAGCTTTGTATACCGCCGTTTCCACCGACACCGGCTGCTTCCGCTACGGCAACACCACCCCGGAAACCTTTCGGGCGGCGGCAGATTGCGCGGCGGTGTATAAGAATTTGCGAAAGCTCAACCAAATGCTCTTTGAAACCTTCTCCCTGGCCCGACTGCGGATTCAGGGCTGGATGGTGGAGAATGCCCAATTTATGGCAGGCGGAAAAATCTGCATTTGCGCCATTCCTTTGCAGGTGGAGCAGCAGATGGGTGTGACCGAGGATGATATGGAGAACATTTCCGGTTTCCCCCGGACCATCGCCGGTGTGGTGGTGGCGGCAACGCTGCGCCAGGATGCAGACCGGGTAAAAATCTCCGTGCGCACCGATAGCACCGTAGATGCCAGCGCAATTTGCGCCAAATTCGGCGGCGGTGGACATCGGGGCGCGGCAGGCGCAAATCTGGAAATGCCTATGGATGAGGCGGTAAAAGTCTTAATTAAGCATCTTCCCCAAATTTAACCACCCCCAGCCGGCGAGAGATTTTGCCGTAGATGAAGGTTGAAGGCCGAAGCTGTATCGTGTATACTGCGAGGGCTTCAAAACGCACATATACGGTAAAAGATCCGCCGGTCTTAAGAGGTATTGTATGAATGGAATTGTAATTGTTGACAAACCGGCGGACTGGACCAGTCAGGATGTGGTCAGCAAGCTGCGGGGTGTTTTACATACCAAGCGCATCGGCCACGGCGGCACTCTGGACCCAATGGCCACCGGCGTTTTGCCGGTGTTTGTAGGCAGAGCCACCCGGGGCGTGGAGTTCTTTGAGCAGGCGGAAAAGACATACGAGGCGGTGCTGCATTTGGGCATCACCACCGACACCGAGGATATGACCGGCACGGTGCTGGAAGAAAAACCGGTGGCGGTGAGCCGGGAGCAGTTGGAAAATGCTTTGGAGCAGTTCCGGGGGCAGATCCAGCAGATCCCCCCTATGTATTCTGCGCTGAAGGTCAACGGACAAAAGCTGTGCGACCTGGCCCGGAAGGGTAAGGAAGTGGAGAGAAAACCCCGGACGATCACCATTTTCAGCCTGGAATGCTCGGACTTTGATGGCACGCTGGCCCGACTGGTTGTCCGCTGCTCCAAAGGCACATACATTCGCACCCTTTGTAAGGATATCGGCGCGGCGCTGGGCTGCGGCGGTTGTATGGAAAGCTTGAGAAGAACGGCTGCCGGTGCTTATACCATTGATCAGGCTGTACCATTGCAGACTTTGGTGGAAAGCGCGGACCCGGAAAGCTATCTAAAGCCGGTAGACAGTATGTTCACCGAATATCCGGCAGTTACCCTGACGGACAAGCAGGAAAAGCGCTGCCGCAACGGCAATGCCTTTTCTGTGCAGATGGAAGAAGGTACATACCGGGCCTATAGCCAGACAGGAGAATTTCTGATGCTGGCCCAAGTCAAAGACGGCGTTATGTCAACCATAAAGAGCTTTTTTGAGGTTTGACCCTCATCCGTCAGCTTCGCTGACACCTTCCCCCCAGGGGAAGGCTTTATCCTGGGATATGGAAGAAATGCTTATGAAAGAGAAAACAATTTATGCCCTGGGGTTTTTCGACGGTGTGCATTTGGGCCATCAAGCCCTTATGCTTGCTTGTCGCCATTTGGCACAGCGCAAGGGCTGCAATACCGGTGTGGTTACTTTCACCACCCATCCGGACGGCCTTGTTTCCGGAAGTGTTCCGGGCTTGATCAACACAAGACAAGATCGAGGCCGCTTGCTGTGCGGCTACGGCATGGAAAAACTGATCGAACTGCCCTTTGACGAAAAACTGATGACCACCCACTGGTCGGCTTTTTTGGAGCAACTGGTGGAAAAGGGCGCAGCAGGCTTTGTCTGCGGCAGCGATTTTCGATTCGGTGCCGGCGGCAGCGGTACTGCCAAAAAGCTGGAAGGCTTTTGCGCTGCCCGGAATTTGCCCTATGCCATTGTGCCCCAACAGCTTTTGGATGGGGTACGGGTGTCTTCCACCTATATCCGGCAGCTGCTGGTGGAGGGAAAGCTAAAGGATGCTAACCGATTTTTGGGACATCCCTATACCTTGTCCGGGCAGGTAGTGGCAGGCAAGCGCCTGGGCAGGACCATTGGCGTGCCTACTGCAAACCTTGTTTTTCCGGAGGAGTTGGTTGTTCCCAAGCTGGGCGTGTATGCTACCGCCGCGGTGGTGGACGGCAAGCTTTACCGCGCGGTGACCAACATTGGCACCCGGCCTACCGTGAATGGTGAGGGGGTAACGGTGGAGGCGCACCTGCTGGATTTTGAGGGTGATCTGTACGGAAAATATTTAGAGCTGAATTTTCTGGAATTCCTGCGGCCGGAGCAGAAGTTCGATTCGTTGGAAGATTTGCAGGCAGAAATTGAAAAAAATGCCCTGCAAAGTCGTAAAATACTGGAAAAACTATGAAATTTTCCTTTACATTTGGGAAAACTTATGATAAGATAGTCGGGCTGGCTATGACCAGCGCGTACCTGCGGCTCGGTTTTGGGAAGACACCGACCCTTTACTTGGCTGCAAGGAATAATCTATAGAAAGGTGAAAGTGAAATGATTCAGAAGGAAAAGAAGACTCAGGTCATTCTGGAGAACGCTACCCACGAGGGCGATACCGGTTCTCCCGAGGTACAGATTGCAATCCTGACCGCTCGCATCAACGAGCTGACAGACCATCTGCGTACCCACAAGCACGACAACCATTCCCGTCGTGGCCTGCTGATGATGGTTGGTAAGCGCCGCAACCTGCTGGACTACCTGGCAAAGAAGGACATCAACCGTTATCGTGCGATCATCGCAAAGTTAGGCATTCGTAAGTAAGAAATGTGATGATGGGCGACTTCTGTCGCCCATTTTCGCGATTCCCGGCAAATGTAAGAAAGTAGCTTTTCGGGAGTAGCTTTAGCAGTTGAAAGTGTCGACGAGCTTCGCCGTCAGTTTCAAGTGCTAAAACCTCCCGACACACAAAAGATTAAGGAGGAAAACAAATGATTACACGCAAGCAATACCCCAACCATCACGTTTACGAGATGGAAATCGGCGGCCGTCCCTTTACCGTAGAGACCGGTTTGGTTGCCGAGCTGGCAAATGCCGAGTGCATCTGCCGTTACGGTGATACCGTGGTTTTGACCACCTGCACCTGCAACCCCATTCCCAAGGCTGGCATCGACTACTTCCCTCTGACCATCGAGTTCGAGGAGAGAATGTACAGCGTGGGCCGCATCCCCGGCTCTTTCAACCGTCGTGAGGGCAAGCCCTCCGAGCGTGGCATTCTGAACAGCCGTATCATCGACCGTCCTATGCGTCCTCTGTTCGACGAGGAACTGCGTAACGACACCGTTGTTACCTGCACCGTTCTTGCCAACGACGACGAGAATCCCGTTGAGATCGTAGCTTCTCTGGGCGCTTCCATCGCCATCGCTTCTTCCGATGTGCCCTGGAACGGACCGGTTGCTACCACCAACGTTGCTCACATCGGTGACAAGTATGTCATCAACCCCTCTGCCGAGGAAAGAGATGCCTGCGACTGCTTCGTGTGCATCAGCTCCACCTTCGAGAAGGTGGTTATGATCGAGACCGAGGCAAACGAGGCTCCCGAAGACATCGTTTACGAATCCATCCGCATTGCTCACGAGACCAATATGGAGATCGTGAAGTTCATCAACGGTATCGTTGCTGAAATCGGCAAGCCCAAGTTCACCTTCGAGAAGGCTGCTGTTAACCACGACCTGCTGGACGATCTGATCGAGTACGGTCTGGGTCAGATTGAGTACGCTCTGGACACCGACGACAAGAATGTCCGTGAGGAGCGCCTCACCGCTGCCCGTCTGGATTTCCAGGAGAAGTTCGGCGAGAAGTACGAAGATTTTGAGACCCACATTGAGGTCTGCCTGTACAAGATGCAGAAGAAGGTCGTTAAGAAGTGGCTGCTCCAGGGCAAGCGCGTTGACGGCCGTGGTATGGACGACATTCGTCCCCTGGATGCCCAGGTTGGTCTGCTGCCCAGAGTGCACGGCTCCGGTCTGTTCGCCCGTGGCCAGACACAAGTTCTGTCCATCTGCACCCTGAACACCCTGTCCGCTGCCCAGAAGCTGGATACCATCTATGCAGAAGAGGGCAAGCGTTATATCCACCACTACAACTTCCCCGCTTTCTCCACCGGCGAGGCAAGAGCTGCCCGCTCCACCTCCCGTCGTGAGATCGGCCACGGCGCACTGGCTGAAAAGGCTCTGCTGCCTGTGATTCCCCCCATCGAGGAGTTCCCCTACGCCATCCGCGTGGTTTCCGAGGTTTTGAGCTCCAACGGCTCTACCTCCCAGGGCTCTATCTGTGGCTCTACTCTGGCACTGATGGATGCCGGTGTTCCCATTAAGCGCCCCGTTGCAGGTATTTCCTGCGGCCTGATCTCCGATCAGGAGACCGGCGAGTGGAGAACCTTCACCGATATCCAGGGTGTTGAGGACTTCCACGGCGAAATGGATTTCAAGGTTGCCGGTACTACCGAGGGTATCACCGCCATCCAGATGGACCTGAAGAACAAGGGTCTGACTATGGAGATCATCGCTGACGCTCTGGAGCGTTGCCGTGTTGCTCGTCTGGAGATCCTGGAGCAGGTCATGATTCCCTGCATCGCTGAGCCTCGTGCAGACGTTAGCGAGTTCGCTCCCAAGATGATCTCCCTGAAGATCCCCGTTGACAAGATCCGCGAAGT
>JAGBVD010000007.1 GCA_017630495.1 Oscillospiraceae bacterium | reverse complement strand
TTTCTAAGGCAAAACCCACTTTTCCACATATTTTTCCCCTACTGCTACTTTTACTACCTTAAATTCTAAATTTATATATTTATTCTTTTATTTTTACAAAAAGGAGAATTGACTATGCGTTTTACCTGTGAAAAAAGTATGCTCCTTACCGGTCTGAACATTACCGGACGGGCAGTTGCCCAAAAAAGCGCTATTTCCGCCATTGAAGGTATTTTATGCAAGGCCGAGGAAGGCTTGAGCCTGACCGGTTTCAATATGGAAACCGCGATCACTTATGAAATTGAAGCCGAGGTTTTGGATGCCGGTGCTTGTGTGTTCCCGGCAAAGCTCTTTGCGGATATTATCCGCCGTCTGCCGGAAGGCCCTGTGACGGTTGTTGTGGATGACAATTATAAAGTTTCCATCCGGGCAGGTTACGCATCCTTTACCATCAGCGCAGAAGATGCGGAGGATTATCCGGAGCTTCCCGATGTAGCCTACGGCAGTAACATCTGCATTCCCCAGATGGCGCTGAAGGAACTGATCGGCGGTACTATTTTTGCAGTTTCTGAAAACCAGGGCAGACCCATTCACACCGGTGTGAAATTTGAGGTGGAAAATGATACCGTATCTGCCATTGCTGTGGACGGCTTCCGTCTGGCCCGGCGCACCTACCACACCGAAAATGCAGTGGAAAGACCCATTTCCTTTGTTGTGCCTGCCCAGGGTCTGAAAGAAGTGGAAAAGATCCTGCAGGACGAGGACGGTGAGGTTGCCTTTACGCTGGGCGGCAAGCACATTTTGTTCCGCATCGGCTGTGCAACCCTGATCTGCCGTCTGCTGGAAGGTGAGTTTTTGGATTGGCGGAAGGTTATGCCCACCAATTGCCCCATTCGTTTGGTTGCCAATGTAGGTGAGCTGTCCTCCGCGTTGGAGCGCGTAGGTCTGGTGGTTTCTGAAAAGTACAAGAGCCCCGTCAGATGCGTGTTCTCTGACCAGACCCTTCTGCTGAAGACCAACACCACCATCGGCGCGGCGGAAGACCGCTGCAGCTTTGCCGGTGACGGCAAGGAGCTGGAGATCGGCTTTAATGTTCGCTACCTGTGCGATGCCTTGCGGGCTATCCCCGGTGATGAGGTTGTTTTGGAGCTGACCAACGGATTGAGCCCCATCGTAATGACCCCTGCTGAAGAAAAGTACGACTATGGTTATATGGTGCTGCCTGTGCGCATCTCCGCCAATTAATGATTATGAAAGTTACTGTAAGCAAAAAGGAAAAAAGTATTCCGGTGGAGATTTCCACGGAGTTTATTAAGCTGGAAGCAGCGCTGAAATTTGTCAATGCCACCGAATCCGGCGGTATGGCCAAGGCGGTCATTCAGGACGGCCTGGTTACCGTCAACGGTGAGGTATGCACTATGCGTGGTAAAAAGCTTTATCCCAAGGATACCTTTTCCTTTCATAATGAAACCTATGTGATTTGTTAAGATGAAGCTTGAGCATTTACTTTTAAAGGATTTCCGGAATTACAGCGCTTTTGAAATGGATTTTGACCCGGGTGTAAACCTGATTGTAGGTGACAATGCCCAGGGTAAGACCAATCTTCTGGAAGCGGTGATATATCTGGGCAGCGGAAAAAGCTTTCGCACCCAGAAAAACGGAGAACTGATCCGTTTTGATGGGGATTTTGCGGACATTTCCGGGCAGGTATTCTCCCAGGAGCGGACGCAGACCCTTCGCTGGGTGCTGTTTCCGGGGCAAAGACCCAGGCAGGTATTTTTAAACGGTGTCAAGAAGAAAACCGCCGGGGATATTGCCGGTGTGTTTCAGACGGTGCTGTTCTGCCCGGAGGATCTGATGGTCCTGAAAGCCGGCGCTTCCGCCCGGCGGAAGCTGGGGGACAACGCTTTATGCCAACTGCGGCCCAATTATGAAGCGGCCCTTTTGGAATATCACCGGATTTTGGAGCAGAAAAACCGGATTTTAAAGGATCGGTTTGAAAATCCTTCCCTGCTGCAAATTTTGCCGGAGTATAATCTGCGGCTTTGTCAGGTGGGCGCATTGGTGATCTCCTACCGGGCCCGGTTTTATGAGGGTCTTGGAGAAGCGGCGGAAAAATATCACAAGATGTTTTCCGGTGGCGCAGAGGATTTTCATTTGGAATATAAGACCGTTTCTACGGTGGAAGATCCCTTTGCTCCGGTGGAAGTACTCACCGGGCAGCTGCAGGACCATATGGAAAGCCACAGCCGGGCGGAACTGGAAAGCGCCCAGTGTCTGACCGGTCCGCACAAGGACGATTTTGATGTTACTTTGTCCGGTTTGAGTTTAAAAGCCTTCGGCTCTCAAGGGCAGGTGCGGACAGCGGCTATCAGTTTGAAGCTGGCCCAGCGGTCCTTAATGGCCAAGCAGTCCGGTCAAATGCCGGTGCTGCTATTGGACGATGTGCTTTCCGAGCTGGACCCGGGAAGGCAGGATTTTGTGCTGAATCAAATCACCGAGGGGCAGGTATTTATCTCCTGCTGTGAGCCGGGTAGATTCACAAAATTGGGGAAAACGATAGAGATCTGCAAAGGGCAGATTGTGAAATAAGGAGTATGGAATATGTCTGAGGAAACGAAAGTTACGCAAGAATACGGTGCGGAGCAAATACAGGTTTTGGAAGGCCTGGAGGCGGTGCGTAAGCGCCCCGGTATGTATATCGGCTCTACCTCTTCTTCCGGTCTGCATCATCTGGTCTATGAAATCGTGGATAACTCCATCGACGAAGCGCTGGCCGGATACTGTAAGCATATCACCGTGACCATCAATCCCGGTAACTCCATTACCGTTACCGATGACGGCCGTGGTATCCCGGTAGACATTCAGCCCCAGACCGGAAAGCCGGCGCTGGAGGTTGTATTTACCGTGCTGCACGCCGGCGGTAAGTTCGGCGGTGGCGGCTATAAGGTCTCCGGCGGTTTGCACGGTGTGGGTGCGTCTGTTGTTAACGCGCTGAGCGAATCCCTGCAGGCCCGAGTCTATAAAAACGGCAAGATCCACGAAATGAAGTTTGCCCGGGGTCACATCACCCAGGAAATGAAGATCGTGGGGCAGACCGACAAAACCGGTACCGAGGTCACCTTCCAGCCTGACCCGGAGATGTTCGACGATGTGATCTATTCCTACGAAACACTCCACGAGAGAATGCGTGAGGAGGCCTTCCTCAATGCCGGTCTGTCCATCACCATCACCGATGCCCGGGGCGACGAGATCCAGACCGAGACCATGTGCTATGAGGGCGGTATTCGGGAGTTTGTAACCTTCTCCAACCGGAAAAAGACAGTGATCCACGAAGATGTGATCTATATCTCCGGCTCCAAGGGCGATGCCTCTGCGGAAATCGCCATTCAGTATAACGACAGCTTTAACGAGACCATCCAGTCCTTTGCCAACGATGTGCGCACCCCGGAGGGTGGTATGCACGAGACCGGCTTTAAGACTGCGCTGACCCGTGTGCTGAACACCTACGGCGCAAAAATCGGTATTATCAAGGGTGACGACAAGGTATCCGGTGAGGATGTGCGTGAGGGTATCTCTGCCATTATCTCCGTGAAGCTGACCGATGCCCAGTTTGAGGGCCAGACCAAGGCAAAGCTGGGTAATGCCTACATCCGCACCCTGGTGGAGCAGATCATGGGTGATCAGCTTTCCACTTATTTTGAGGAGCATCCTTCCACCGCCAAGATCATTCTGGAAAAGGCAATGCTGGCTAACCGGGCAAGAGAAGCCGCCCGGAAAGCAAGAGAAAATGCCCGGCGCAAGACCGGTCTGGAATCCGGCGGTATGCCCGATAAATTGCAGGACTGCAACGAAAAAGACCCCAGCCTCTGCGAACTGTACATCGTCGAGGGTGACTCCGCTGCCGGCTCTGCCATCCAGGGCAGAGATTCCCGATTCCAGGCAATTCTGGCTATGTGGGGTAAAATGCTCAACGTGGAAAAGGCCAGAGCGGATAAAATCTACGGAAACGATAAGCTTTCTCCCCTGATCATCGCCCTGGGCGGTGGTATCGGTGAGGATTTTGATATTGAAAAGCTGCGCTACCACAAGATCATCATTATGTCCGATGCGGACGTGGACGGCGCCCATATCCGTACCCTTTTGCTGACCTTCTTCTTCCGGTATATGCGGCCGCTGATCGAAAACGGCTTTGTTTACTCTGCCGTGCCGCCTCTTTACAAGCTGAAAAAGGGCAAGACCGAGCGGGTTGCCTATTCCGACGAGCAAAGAGATATGGTTTCTGCGGAAATGCGTGGCGACGGCAATGCAAAAATTGAGATCTCCCGGTTTAAGGGCCTTGGTGAAATGGATGCCGAGGAGCTGTGGGATACCACAATGGATCCGGAAAAGCGCAGCCTGCGGCGAATCACTTTGGACGATGCCCGCCGGGCAGACGAGATATTTACCGTTCTGATGGGTGAGCAGGTAGAGCCCAGAAAAGAATGGATCGAAAAGAACGCAAAATACGCCATTAATATCGATATTTAAAGGAGGTGACGCAACTTGGCTAAGCAGAATCGCAGTTATAAGCCGGAAGACATTATGTTTCCGGATCAGGTGATCACCACAAGTAACCTTGTGGAAGAAATGGAAAAATCCTACATTGAATATGCCATGAGCGTCATCGTGGGCCGCGCCCTGCCGGATGTGCGGGACGGACTTAAGCCGGTCCACCGCCGTATTCTGTACACAATGTATGAATCCGGTTTGACCTCTGACAAGCCTTTTAAGAAATCCGCCACTTGTGTCGGTGATGTACTGGGTAAATACCACCCCCACGGTGATACATCTGTTTACGATGCAATGGTCCGTTTGGCCCAGAACTTCTCTATGCGCTATATGCTGGTGGACGGCCACGGTAACTTCGGCTCCGTGGACGGCGATCCCCCGGCTGCTTACCGTTATACCGAGGCCAGAATGTCCAAGCTCTCCAATGAGATGCTTCGTGACATCGATAAGGACACCGTAGACTGGGACCCCAACTTCGACGAAAGCCGGAAAGAGCCCCGGGTGCTTCCCAGCCGTTTCCCCAACTTGCTGGTTAACGGTTCTTCCGGTATTGCTGTGGGTATGGCCACCAACATTCCGCCCCACAATCTGCGGGAAGTGATCAATGCCTGTGTGGCAGTGCTGGACGACCCGGAAGTGACGATGGTGGATCTGATGGAGCATATCTCCGGACCGGATTTCCCCACCGGCGGTATCATTATGGGCCGCAGCGGTATTCGTGCCGCCTATGCCACCGGCCGTGGCAAGGTGGTTGTCCGGGCACGGACAGAATTTGAAGAATTTGGCGCAGACCGCATCCGTATCATTGTTACGGAGCTGCCCTACCAGGTCAACAAGCGTCAGCTGATCAAGAATATTGCCGATCAGGTCAAGGACAAGCGGCTGGAGGGTATTTCCGATTTGCGTGACGAGACCGACCGGAAGGGTATGCGTATTGTCATCGAGCTAAAAAAGGATGTCAATCCCCAGGTGGTGCTGAACAATCTGTTTAAGCAGACAGCGCTGCAAAGTAGCTTCGGCATTATTATGCTGGCGCTGGTGGACAACCAGAAGCAGCCCAGAATCCTCTCTCTGCGGCAGATCATTGATGAGTACCTGGCATTCCAGATGCAGGTGCTGACCCGCCGCACCCAGTATGACCTGAAAAAGGCCCAGGAGCGCGCCCATCTGTTGGAGGGTCTGCTCATTGCCCAGGATAATATTGACGAGGTTATTAAGATCATTCGCTCTGCCTATGACGATGCCAAGGAACGGCTGTGCGAGCGTTTTGGTTTGGACGATGTCCAGGCCCAGGCCATCCTGGATATGCGCCTGAAAGCACTGCAGGGTCTGGACAGAGAAAAACTGCAGGCAGAATTCGACGAACTGCAGGAAAAAATCCGCTATTATAACGAATTGCTGGCTGATCCTGCCAAGCTGCAGGCTGTCCTCCGGGAAGAGCTGGTGGCCATCGGCGAAAAGTTTGGCGACGAGAGAAAGACTGAAATTCAGGATATCGAGGACGAGATCGACATCGAAGATCTGATCGAAGAGGAGCAGTGTGTATTCACCATCTCCAACCAGGGCTATGTGAAGCGTATGCCCGTGGATACCTACCGTACCCAGGCCCGTGGCGGTCGCGGTGTCAACGCCCAGAATCTGAAGGAAGAGGATTTCGTGAAGAGTCTGTATGCCGCCTCTACCCACGATCATATGCTGTTCTTTACGGACCGTGGCAGAGTCCATCACCGGAAGGGCTACCAGATCCCCGAGGCCAGCAGAACGGCCCGCGGTACAGCAATGGTCAACATCCTGCCCCTGGAGCTGGGTGAAAAGGTAACGGCAATGGTGGTTACCCGGGAATTCCACGAGGACGAATATCTGGTAATGGTTACCCGGAAGGGTACGGTTAAGCGTATCCCCTTCATTGCCCTGAATACCCGCAGAAAGACCGGCATTCGCGCCATCACTTTGGACGAAGGCGATCAGCTGATCAATGTGATGCGTACCAACGGCAATGACAACATCATTCTGGCTACCGCAGAGGGTATGGCCATCTGCTTCAACGAGAACGATGTGCGTCCTATGGGCAGAGATGCAGCCGGTGTTCGCGGTATTATGTTAACCGGTGAGGATATGGTCATCGGCGCAGAAAAGGCCGAGGAAGGCACAACGCTGCTGACTGTTACCGAAAACGGCTTCGGCAAGCGTACCGAGCTGATCGAGTACCTGCGTACCGGTCCTGACGGGGAAAAGGTTGCCCAGAGCCGCGGCGGTAAGGGTCTGAAAAACTATAACATCACACCCAAGACCGGCAAGGTGGCCGGCTGCCGTGTGGTGAAGGACACCGATGATGTAATGCTGATCGAAAACGGCGGTGTGATCATCCGCGTGCCTGCCGCAAGTATCAATGTTTACAAGCGGGATGTGCAGGGTGTTATCATTATGCGCATCGAGGAAGGCAACCAGCTTGTTTCCGTGGAGCGCGTAGAATCCGTGGAGGAAGAGGAGACCCAGGCGTGAAGACTGTAACCCTTTACACCGACGGTGCTTGCTCCGGCAATCCCGGCCCCGGCGGCTGGGGCGCGATTCTGGAGTATATGGGCACAGAAAAGGAACTGTCCGGCGGTGAGGAAAACACCACCAACAACCGGATGGAATTGACAGCTGTGATTCAGGGCCTTTCGGCCCTGAAGGAAAGCTGCATTGTGGAGCTTTACTCCGATTCCAAATATGTTATCGATGCGCTGGAAAAGGGCTGGGCGGTTTCCTGGCAGAAAAACGGTTGGCGCAAGGCGGACAAAAAGCCGGCGCTGAATCCGGACTTGTGGGAGAAGCTTTTGACCCTTGTAAGTAAGCACCAGCTGCGCTACCACTGGGTCAAAGGCCACGCAGACAACCCCAAAAACAACCGCTGCGACCAGTTGGCTGTTGCACAGACCAAAATGCATAATGCAGAATGCAGAATGCAGAATGGGGAAGAAAAATGAAGGACAATATTGTTTTAGAAAAGAGTTTTCAATTTTCTATCCGTGTTGTTAACCTGTATAAGTATATGACGGAAGAAAAGAAGGAGTATATATTGTCCAAACAGATTCTTCGTTGCGGAACGAGCATTGGGGCAAATGCCACTGAAGCACAAAAGGGACAAAGCAAGGCGGACTTTACTGCCAAAATGTGTATAGCGTTAAAGGAGGCCTACGAATCAGAATACTGGATTCGTTTACTCTACCATACGGATTACATAGAGAAAAATGCGTATAAGAGCTTGAAAAAAGATATAGAGGAACTTATAAGCATTTTAGCATCTATTTGTAAAACAGCAGGAGAGAACAAGTAATTCAGCATTCTGCATTCAACATTCTGCATTATCTACACCGGAGGTGTAATATGTATCTTTCAATCGGAAACGATTTTGCCGTGCGGGAAAGCTCCATTATCGGCATCTTTGATATGGACAACACCTCCACCGGCAA
>JAGBVD010000151.1 GCA_017630495.1 Oscillospiraceae bacterium | reverse complement strand
TTCATAAACTGACAGGTGTGCATATGTCCCTGTATACTATCACAGATTGGTTGGGTTTGGTGCCACTCGTTTTTGTAATAGGGTTTGCATTGCTCGGACTTATTCAATGGATTAAGAGAAGGCACATCCTGAAAGTGGATTACAATATCCTTATTCTTGGCAGCTTCTATATTATTGTGATGGCGGTATATGTGCTGTTTGAAATGCTTGTTGTAAATTACAGACCTATATTGATTAACGGATATTTGGAAGCCTCTTATCCATCATCAACAACAATGCTCGTAATGTGTGTTATGCCGACGGCAATCATGCAGTTTAATTCTCGCATTAAGAATAATATCATAAAACGCTGTGTGACTTATACAATTTCCGCTTTTATTGTTTTTATGGTAATTGGAAGACTTATTTCCGGTGTGCATTGGTTTACCGATATTGTAGGCGGTACTTTACTGAGTGCTGGTCTCGTGCTTATATATCGCATTATAACTGTAGCTTCGTAACTCCAAAATTTACTTTCATTTGAATATTTAAAGCCAAGAAACCGTTGCGGTTTCTTGGCTTTCTTTTTAGATTTTATAAGGTATAAATTCACCGTTATACAGCGTATAAAGTTCCTTGAATCCTACATCTTTTAGCAGAAGCTTTGCATCTTCAAAACCAAAATCCAAAGTATCGGCTTGGTGACTGTCGGAGGAAAGGATCAATCTGGTATTGGCCTTCTTTAAAATGTGCAATAATGCCTCGCTGGGATATGGAGCAGTACGAACATTGCGGGAAATTGCGCCGGTGTTCACCTCAAAAATGCATCCGCTCCTTACCGCTTCAGCGGCATATTTAGCAGCAATTTTTTGATAATCTTTGTTTTCCAGAATACCGAAATTACCCACCTCATCAAACTTCGTTACCAAATCAAAATGGCCAACAATGTCCGGCTTTCTGTTTAAAATATAACTGCAAAAAGCTTGATAGTAGGACTCTGACAGAGCTATAACATCCCCATCAAAAACATCAAAACATTTCTGAAAGCAATCCAGATTCGAGTCCACAGGATAGTATTTTCCGGCTTTTTGCAAATAATGAGAAGATCCGATTATGTAATCAAAATCTCCGCGGTTTACTTGACCGAAGGACTCTTCCTCCACACCGACATATATCTGGATGTCCTTTTCGTATTTCTCCTTTAAACGACGGATCTCGTCAATATACCCCTGTGTGTCCTTTAAACAGTATCGCAAATCAAACCCAGAATACCCATGACTGGAAAAACCGAGGGCAGAAAAGCCTTTTTCCAGCGCGCTCTGCACTACTTCCTCCGGCGTATTCTTTCCATCGCAAAATGTGCAATGGGTATGAAAATTCGAAAGCATTTATTTCTCTCCCCTTTTCTTACTGAACCTTTGGATCGTTGAAATGACAAGATCAATACCAAGGGTTTTGATCAGAAGTCCAATAAAGGAACTGATCAAAATCACAAGGCCGGATAATGCTCCGCCAATAATTACAATGAGAATATCCGTTATTAAAAGCGCTTTGCCAATATCAATATGAATGAATTTTCGAACAATCAGTGCAATTATATCTGTTCCGCCGGAGCTGGAGTCTGCATAAAACATAATTCCACTGGCAATAGCGATAACCGCAGCGCCAACAACGGATGCAATAAAGGGATTCGAAATAGGCGGGTTGGCCGGCATAAACAGTCTTTCAAAAAGACCGACAAAGACTGTTGTAAGCACCGAGCCGATCAGTGTTTTAACAGCCATGTTTTTTCCAAGAATAATAAAAGCCAATATAACAAGCAAGGAATTGATAATCACAAGAATCGTGCCCGGAGAAAAAGGCAACAGATTCTCTAAAATTACAGAAATTCCACTGGTGCCACCTAATAAAAGTTGGTTAGGGAAAATCAGCAAAACCGTGCTCAGAGCATATAAAATGCTGCCCATTAAAATCAAAAGGCCGTCGCGAAGAATCGCGGTATATTTTAGTGATGGTAATTTTTTCATACAGCTGCCTCTCGAAAATCCATTAAAATTCAGGCTCTGATAATGATACAATAGATAGTTTATTTTGTCCAGTCTCAATAAACCGTTCATTTTGCCACCAGCGCACTATATTTAGATGGTTCGAATCCTGGTCAAACCAAAAAGAACACCACCCTTTTGGGTGGTGTGGACCTGACGGATTCGTTTGCATTTTCGTAAACGAAAATATAGGTTTCGCGGCATCCAGCTGCCGCGAGCAACAGTCCACCACCGGACTGTTGCATTGAGATGGTTCGAATCCTGGTCAAACCAAAAAGAACACCACCCAAAAGGGTGGTGTTCTTTTTGGTGGACCTGATCGGATTCGAACCGACGACCCCCACAATGCGAATGTGATGCGCTCCCAGCTGCGCTACAGGCCCGTAACACTTGCGATTATAGCCACTTGTTATTCCTTTGTCAAGGAATAAATCTCGCTCCCAATGTTGGGAGCGAGTCATTTATTGTGCAGGGATATTCTTCATTGTAAGGCCGATGCGCTTGCGCTTTTCGTCGACCTCCAAAACAGCAACCTTGACCACATCGCCCACTTGGACGATTTCAGAGGGATGGCGGACTCTGCGGTTTGCAACCTGGGAAATATGCACCAAGCCGTCCTGGTGGACACCAATGTCTACAAAAACACCGAAATCAATGACATTACGCACCGTTCCGGTCAGCACCATGCCCGGCTTCAAATCCTTGATCTCCAGCACATCCGTGCGCAGAATCGGCGCAGGAAGCTCGTCTCTGGGGTCTCTGCCCGGTTTCATCAATTCCTTGACCACATCTTCCAGTGTGGGAATACCAGCGCCACAAGCCTCTGCGGCTTGCTGCTGCATCGCCTGGAAACGGTCTGCCAGTTCATCCAGTTTACCGTTTGCAATGTCCTGCTTAGTATAGCCGCACAACTGTAACAACTTCTCCGCTGCAGCATAGGTTTCCGGATGGACACCGGTATTGTCCAGGATCTCTTTGCTTTCCGGCACACGCAGGAAGCCTGCGCACTGCTCATAAGCCTTCGGGCCTAACTTAGGAACTTTCTTAAGCTGATTTCTTGCAGTAAACGGGCCATTTTCCTCCCGGTAAGCAACCACATTCTTCGCAGTTGTACCATTCAGGCCAGCCACCTGGGCAAGCAAGCTGGCAGATGCGGTGTTCACATCCACGCCAACCGCATTGACGCAGTCTTCCACAACACCGCCCAGAGCCTCGTCCAGTCGTTTCTGGGGCATATCATGCTGATACTGACCAACACCAATCGCTTTGGGATCGATCTGTACAAGCTCTGCAAGAGGGTCCTGTAGTCTGCGAGCAATGGAAACCGCAGAACGCAAATTCACCTCAAACTCCGGGAACTCCTCGGCAGCCAGTTTGGATGCAGAATAAACCGATGCGCCGGCTTCATTGACGATCATATAGCTGACACCGGGAGTGTTTTTCAGCATTTCCACGGTCATTGCCTCCGTCTCCCGGGAGGCAGTACCGTTACCGATGGCAATATGCTTTACGTTGTGCTTTGC
>JAGBVD010000150.1 GCA_017630495.1 Oscillospiraceae bacterium | reverse complement strand
GTGATCGGCGGCAGCGCCCAGCGGGAGATGTTCCTCCGGCAGATGCTGCAAACGATGCAGGATCGACAACCCCGGCAGCAGCTGGATGCGGCGCTGAAGCGGCGCAGCTTTGAGGTGCTTCCGGCAGGCGGTTTGGAAGGGCGCACCCGGGCGATGCTGAAGGTCCAGGACGGCTGCTGTAATTTCTGCAGCTACTGCATTATTCCCTATACCCGTGGCCCGGTACGATCGGCACCTCTGGAACTGGTGCTGGCGCAAGCCAAAGAGCTGGAAAAGCAAGGTTACCGGGAGATCGTGATCACCGGCATTGAGATCGCCTCCTGGGGCGCAGACTTGCCGGGAAAACCGGGGCTGGATGCGCTGATTCAGGCGGTTTGTGATGCTGTTGCGCCGGTGCGGGTGCGGCTTGGCTCTTTAGAACCCCGGATCATTACCGAGGAATTCTGCGAAAAGCTGCGCAGCTTGCCGAATTTATGTCCCCAGTTTCACCTGTCGTTACAGTCCGGCTGTGACGGTGTGTTAAAACGGATGCGCAGAAAGTACGATACCGCCCGGTATCTGGAAAGCGTTACATTATTAAATAGGTTTTTCCCCGGCTGCGCCGTGACCACCGATATGATCGTGGCCTTCCCCGGGGAAACAGAGGAAGAATTCAATGAAAGTCTGGCATTTATCCGCAAATGCGCCTTTGCCCAGATGCACATCTTCCCCTATTCCCGTCGCCCCGGCACACCGGCAGATAAAATGCCCGGACAGCATAATAATGAAACAAAGGAAAAGCGCAGCCGCCAGGCGATCGCGGTTGCTGAAGAAATGGCCCAGGCCTATCGGCAAAAGCAGGCAGGCAGCCGCCAGGCAGTGCTTTTTGAGGAGCAGGCCGGAGAATTCTTTACCGGCCACGCGCCCAATTATATAAAGGTCTATGTGCGCGGTGAAAATCTGCATAACCAGGTGCGCACCGTAATTCTTGGAGAGGCTTTCCGGGACGGTGTGAAGGGCACTTTGGAGGCATAGACAAGCAAAACAAAATGTGTTATACTATACTGTAATGAAAAAACAAGGAGGTGTCTGCTATGAAATATTGGTGGGGATATTTGTGCGCGGCGATCTTCGCGGCGATCTCCTGGGCATTGACTGAATTTGCCAAGGCCCACAGTGTTTTGGTGGATATGATCTATCCTTATGTAACGCGGCTGATCATTTCCGCATTGGCAGACTTTAGCAGCGGCATCGGCGGTATTCTCTGGCAGATGCTGGTGGCTGTGTTTATTGTGGCAACCATCGTCACCGGTGTTTTGATGATCCTGCGTAAGCGCAATCCCATTCGCTGGTTTGGCTGGGTTTTGGCTGTGATCAGCTTTGTGGTGCTGCTGAATAATGCGCTGTATGGTCTCAATGCATACACCAGTCCGCTGGCAGACGATCTGCGGCTGGAAATTGCGGATTATAATGTGACCCATATGAATGACGCGGTTATTTTCCTGCGGGATAAGGCCAATGAGCTTGCCAAGCAGGTAAAGCGTGCAAATGACGGAACGCCCAAGTTTGGCAGCTTCGAGAAAATGGGTAAGCAGGCGGCCGACGGCTTTGAAAACTTGACCTATGAGCAGACCTATCCCATCTTCGCCGGCTCTACTGTGCCGGTCAAGAAGCTGACGCTGGGCGCAGCCAAGGGCGATACGGGCATCACCGTTGCCCTCACCGGTGAATCTGCGGTGAATCCCAGAGTGCCCACGGCGGCAATGCCCTTTGCCATGTGCAAGGAAATGGCCCACCGAATGACCATTTACACCGATACCGATGCCCGCTTTGCGGCGTTTCTGGCCTGCATCAACAATTCTGACCAGAATTTCCAGTATTCCGGTTATCTGATGGCCTATCATTACTGCTATGAAGCCTTGGCCTCTGTGCCTACCAGCACCGCCCAAGCGGCGGCTGCGCAGACAGACAAAGAGGTTAACGATCTGCTGCGGCAGGACCTGGAAGCAGTTTATGAATTCTTCGGCAAGCCGGAACCGGAGGTAAATGTCCGCACCGAGGAAAAGAAGGAAGAAACCGAAAAGGACGAAACCACAGACGAGACCACAGAGGAAACCACCCCGGCAGTGGATATGTCCTTCTCCAAATATTTCGATGTGTCCGACCTGCTGGTAAGCTGGCACATTCAAAACTTTGTGCTGCCCCTGCACCAGGAGGAGGACCAGGGCTTTGATCCCTTTGACACCACCCAGGTGGACCTGACCGGCAACGCCAACGCCAAGGAAAAGTGATGGAAATGGAAAATGCCCTGCAGGCAGGGCTTCCCCAGCTGGGGTTGGAGCTGACAGAGAATATTCAAAAACAGCTTTGTGATTTTGGCAAGGCTGTGATCGAGCAAAACAAGGTGATGAACCTGACGGCCATTACCGAGCCGGAAAAGGTGGCGCGGCTGCATTTGCTGGACAGCCTTTCCCTGCTGACGGTGGCGGAGCTGAAGGGCAAAAAGCTGATCGATGTAGGCTGCGGCGCAGGGTTTCCCGGCGTGCCGGTAAAGATCGCCTGCCCTGAATTGGACTTGACCTTATTGGACTCTTTGGGCAAGCGAATGGCTTGGTTGGAAACTGTACTGCCGACATTGGGTGTGGATGCAAAGTGTGTTACCGCCCGGGCGGAAGAAGCGGTTGTTACCTGCCGGGAAAGCTACGATGTGGCAACGAGCCGCGCTGTGGCAAGGCTGAATATATTGCTGGAGCTGACGGCGCCCTTTGTAAAGGTGGGCGGCCTGGTGCTGGCGATGAAGGGCGCAGCGGCGCAGCAGGAGCTGGAGGAAGCGAAAAACGCTATCAAACGGCTGGG
>JAGBVD010000006.1 GCA_017630495.1 Oscillospiraceae bacterium | reverse complement strand
GCAGGTGATCGTGGAAACGGTCAGCGGTGAGAGCCGGGTGCTTGGTTATCACGATCTGATGGTCCACGATTACGGCCCCGGTCAGCGGTTTGCCAGCATCCATGTGGAAATGGACCAAAAGGAAGACCCTCTGCTGTGCCATGAGCTCATCGACGAGATGGAGCGCATCTGTCTGGAAAAACACAACATCCATTTGGTGGTCCACTATGACCCGGTGGTTACCGATGACGAGGAACTCAATGCCCTGCAAAGCCTTGTGCGCAAGACCCTGCAGGAACTGGACGGAAAGCTGACTGTTCACGATTTTCGGATGGTCCGCCGTTCGGAGCTGAACACCCTGTTTTTTGATGTGGGAACGCCCCAGCAATGGGAAAACAAGACCCAGGATATTCAAAAGGCGATAGAAAACGCTCTGAAAGAGAACTTCCAGAGCGTGTATGATGTGCGAATAACCTTCGATTTGGAGGCATTTAATCTGTAAGCTTTTTCCGGAAAACGAAGGTGGAAAACAGCAAACAGGCCCACAAAAACAAGCTTAACAGATCAAAGCCAATGGTGCTCATTGGGGCGGACACCAGCAAAAGCACATAGTAAAGGGCATTGCCCACCGCTTCCGAAGCGGCGGCAGAGGCCAGATTGGCCATGAACACCAAGACGGTCAGGCTCAAAGAGACGATGCTGATGATTCGCAGAGCCAGCAAAAGCTTGTTGTTTCTTTTGGTAACGGCATCTGCCAGCAGCAGTGCTCCCGGCACAAAGAAAAGCAAAGAAAGAATGGTCATCGCCACCGATTGGGCATCGGTAGGTTGGGCAACAAAACCCAAGCCGGCGCAAATTCCATAGAGAATCGCCCAGATAATAAACAAAATCCGCTGCTTCATAACGGCCTCCCAAAGGTTTTCTTTATTGTACCTTATCCCGGAAGAAAACACAAGGGAAAAAAAGCTGGACAGACGCAGCGGAATTTGCTATAATAAGGAAAATGTTATGTAAATCAAGGAGGAAATTTCTATGAAATGCCCTTTTTGCGGAGACCAGGAAAGTAAAGTTGTAGACTCCCGTCACAGTGAAGACGGACTGAGCATTCGCCGCCGCCGGGAATGTCTGCAGTGCCAGCGTCGGTTTACCACCTATGAGGTGGTGGAAAGCCTTCCCATTATCGTTGTCAAGCGGGACGGCTCCCGTCAGGCCTTCAATCGCAACAAGATCATGCAGAGTATGGTCCGGGCCTTTGACAAGCGGCAGGTGGAAACTGCCGATCTGGACAGGATCACCACCGAGATCGAACAGACCATTCAGAACTCTCTGGAAAGAGAGGTCAGCACCGACAAGATCGGTGCGATGGTGATGGAGCGGATCAAGCCCCTTGACGAGGTTGCTTACATCCGGTTTGCTTCCGTTTACCGTCGCTTCCAGAATGTCAACGAGTTTATTCAGGAGATCAAAGATTTCCTCAAGCGTAAATAATCACAAAAGAAATGCCGCTGTGGTTTCCCACAGCGGCATATTTGTTTATAAGGAATTAGTCTTCCTGTGCCTTATTCAGCATCACATTGGTCAGGATGCCCAGGATCAGTGCGCAGGCGATGGAGGTCAGGGTCACCTTACCGAAGGTAACGCTCAGGCCGCCGATGCCGGTGATCAGGATCACAGCAACCACGAACAGGTTCTTGCTTGCGCCCAGGTTGACCTTCTGGATCATCTTCAGACCGGAAACTGCGATGAAGCCGTACAGGGTGATGCAGACACCGCCCATAACGCAGTTGGGGATGGAAGCCAGGAAGGTAACGAAAGGACCGAAGAAGGAGATGACGATGCACATCACAGCGGTGGTGGTGATGGTCACCACGGAAGCGTTACGGGTGATAGCAACGCAGCCAACGGACTCACCGTAGGTGGTGTTGGGGCAGCCGCCGAAGAAAGCGCCGGCCATGGAGCCGATGCCGTCGCCCAGCAGGGTGCGGTGCAGACCGGGTTTCTCCAACAGATCCTCACCGATGATGGAGGACAGATTCTTGTGGTCAGCAATGTGCTCGGCAAAGACCACGAATGCCACGGGAATGTAAGCGACAGCGATGGTCAGGATGTAAGCGCCGTCGATATCCTTGATGCCCTTGATGGCTTCAATAAAGGTGAAGTCGGGAACAGCAACGATCTGCATATTGGCAAAGACGGAGAAGTCGATGACCTGCAGAGCCATATTGTTGGTCAGGATGCCAACCACGGTGAAGATCGCAGCCACAACATAGCCAACCAGGATGCCCAGGATGAAGGGGATCAGCTTAGCCATCTTCTTGCCGTAAACGGAGAACAGAACAACAGCGAACAAAGTTGCCAGACCGCAAATCAGAGCCACATAGGGGCTGCAGGCGGAAGCGCCTTCGATCAAAACCTTGCCCTTGGTCAGGTCGCCGACAGCGTTGCCGGCCAGGCTCAAACCGATGATGGCAACAGTGGGTCCGATAACCACGGGGGGCATCAGGGTGTTGATCCACTTAACGCCAACAAACTTGACGACCAGAGCGATGACCACATAAACCAGACCGGCGAAGATCGCGCCCATCAGGATGCCGGCGTGACCGGCGGAAGCGGAAGCAGCGCCTGCGAAGGCTGCGCCCATAGAGCCCAGGAACGCGAAGGAAGAGCCCAGGAACACGGGGCTGCGGAACTTGGTAAACAGCTGATAAACCAGAGTGCCCACACCTGCGCCCAGAAGCGCAGCGGCCTGGCTCATGCCGTTACCGATGATGGCCGGAACAGCGATGGTTGCTGCCAGAATTGCCAAAACCTGCTGGAAAGCAAAGATCAGCATCTGGCCAAACTTGGGTTTGTCGTTGATACCATAGACAAGATTCATTGTTTTTCCTCCAAATTATTAAATTTTTATTAACCTT
>JAGBVD010000149.1 GCA_017630495.1 Oscillospiraceae bacterium | reverse complement strand
TCCACGCCCGTTGCGGTTTCATAAGCCCGGAAATCTCCCAAAGGTGTCCGGGGATTGGAGCTTCGCTCAATGGTAATGTCCCGACCGTTCCAGCAAAGTTCGATCTTGCCGGACATAGGTCTGCCGGACCAGGGAGCGTAACGATCCTTGGCAGGGATAGAGCCTTGGGCGACCCGCTCTCTGGTGTCGATGCCGTAAAGCATATTCAAAAGGAATGCGCACCAGGTGCTTTTGCCCCACTCGTTGGGCGCCTGGATAATATTCAGACCCGGGTTCAGGGTCAGAGTCTGGTTTTCCAGCTTGCCGAAGGTGGCGGTCATAGAATAGATTTTCACGGCAAAACCACCTCCTGACCATCCAGAATACTGCGGCAGATGCGAGCAGCCAGGGTGGCTCTCTGGGAAAGCACCTCGCTGGGGGAATCTGCAGAATCCTTCAGCGCGGCAAACAGCATACCTTCCAGCGTGTCGCTGTCGATGTTTTCCCAAAGCTCCGGCAGGGGAAGGGTGGCATCCCGCAATGTCAAATTGGGGATATGGGAAAACCGCTTTGTCAGCGCATCTACATCGATTTGTTCACTGTAACCGGTAATGGTAATGCGGTAAAAATCATTGCTGGCAATGGCAGGCAATGCGCCGGTCAAGGCGGCAACAGCATCTTCACCGGCATCTACCGTTTCATCGTAAAATCTGGGGGTGTCCAGAGGCACGAACTCTGCTTTGACGGTGTCGTCCACCGTGGCGATGATCACGCCCTTTTCTCCCAGTTCATCAAAGCCTCTGCCCATGGCGCAGCCGGGCCACAGACACAAAGTGTTGCCGGCACTGATGCTGCCTTGCTTGTGGATATGGCCCAATGCCACATATGCAAGGCCACACTCCTGAAGCTGGGCCTTGGTAATGGGAAAATAAGTGGACTTTGTAGCGGTATCGGCATGGAACACGCCGATCTGATGCTTTTCAGCACCCTCGATCTGGAAGTTTTTCAAAAGACCGGGGCAATCCATTGCATCGTAGCCGCAGCCGTAGATTCGGCAATCCAGCTGAGGAAATACAATACTTTCAATTTGCGGCTTGGTAAAAATATGTACATTTTCCGACCAGCCCTCTGCCAGATAGGGACTGGCAGGTGCGCAGAAATCGTGGTTGCCCGGGGTGATGATTACCGGAATATCCAGTTGCGCCAGAGCATTTTGCACCCGAAGGACGGTTTCCCGGGAGGGGGTGGTGTCAAACAAGTCGCCGGCAAGGAGCAAAAGGTCGCACCCTTCCTCTTTGCAGAGGGCAACGATCTTTTCCGGAATCTGGCGGCTTTCCTTTTGCAAAACCGCCGCGGCAGCGCCTTCGAAACCGATCATCGGCGCATCCAGATGCCAGTCAGCGCTGTGTAAAATTTTAATCACAAATATCCACCCTTTCTACACATCGGCAAAGGCCGGTTTCTGTATCGATGGTAAATAAAACAGCTTCCATTTTGGTATCGCCCTCTGCCCAGCGGTAACGCTCCGGTAAATCGCCCCGGAATTTGGCAATGGACAGCCGGGGTGCAATGCCCAAAACCGAGTGTTTCGGTCCGGTCATACCCAAATCCGTTACATAGCCGGTTCCCTGGGGGAGAATTTGGGTATCAGCGGTAGGCACATGGGTGTGGGTACCCCACAGAGCGCTGACTTTTCCGTCCAGCATATAGCCCATGGCCAGCTTTTCAGAGGTGGCTTCTGCGTGGATTTCCACCAAAATCAGCTTTGTATCAATTTCTTTGAGGATTTTATCCACTGCCAGGAAGGGATTGTCCGGACCGTAGTCCATATTGCAGCGGCCCTGCAGATCAATCACAGCGATTTGCCCCTTCTGGGTGTCGTAAACACCCCAGCCATACCCAGGCGCCTGGGGGGCATAGTTGGCCGGGCGCAGCACACGGCGGTTATCGTCCATATACTGGGCGATCTCCTGCTTGGAGAAGGTGTGGTTGCCCATAGTGATCACATCCGCGCCGGCATCGAAGATGTCCTCCGCCTGCTGGGGGGTCATACCCACCACTGCGGCATTCTCTCCGTTGACCACCACGAAGTCTGCATTTGTCTGCCGTTTCAGGTAGCGCAAGCTGCGGCAGACCCGGTCCATACCAGGTTTGCCCACCACATCGCCAACGGCAAGCACTTTCAAATCCATACAAATTCCTCTTCCTAAAAATCAGATAATGGAGTCCCTAAAATTAAGGACTCCATTATACACAATTTTTTATCAAATAGCAACAAATTATCGCTGATATTCGAACTCCATATCGTAAATATTTACAACATCGCCGTCCTGAATGCCCATTTCCTCCAACCGGACGAACAAACCGCATTTATGCAGCAGCCGGTCAAAGTAGTTCCGGGATTCGTAGTCGTCGAAATTGATGTTGACGATAACCTTTTCCAGCCAGGTACCGCTGACCACCCAGGTATTACCCAGATGCTCGATTTCCAGTTCGTTGGGGTCACCGCTTTCTTCGATAACCTCCACATAATCCGGCTCATAGACGGTGATGGGAGGGAGGGTCCGCAGCTTTTCGGCAATGATGCGCATCAAATTGCGTGTGCCCTGGGTGGTAACTGCGGAAATTTCGTAAAGCTCGCAGCCGGCTTTTTCTACGTGCTTGCGCAGCCGCTCCAGATTGTCGGATTCCGGCATCAGGATGTCACACTTGTTGGCAACCACGATCATCGGTCGGTCACCCAGGTCTACGCTGTAATCCTTCAGCTCTGCGCAAATGGCATCAAAATCCTCTACCGGGTCGCGACCCTCGCTGCCGGACACATCCACAATATGCACCAGAAGACGGCAACGGTCAATGTGCCGCAGAAAATCGTGGCCCAGGCCTGCGCCTTCTGCCGCGCCTTCGATAATACCGGGAATGTCTGCCATAACAAAGGAAACGCCTTCGTCCACATAGATCACACCCAGGTTGGGGAACAGGGTAGTGAAATGGTAATTGGCGATCTTGGGACGGGCATTGGAGGTAACGGACAGCAGGGTAGACTTACCCACATTGGGAAAACCCACCAGACCCACATCCGCCAAAAGCTTCAGCTCCAGAATGATATCCCGCTCCTGACCGGCTGTGCCTACCTTTGCAAAACGAGGAACTTGCCGCGTGGCGGTGGCATAGTGGTTGTTACCCCAGCCGCCCCGGCCGCCTTTTGCAATGATGTGGTCTTCGCCGGTGGACATATCCACAATGATTTGATTGGTCTCGGCATCCCGGACAACAGTACCCCGGGGCACTTGAATGATCAGCGGCTCGCCCCGCTTGCCGCTCATATTCCGGCCCTGGCCGTTTTGACCTGCCTGGGCAGAATACTTGCGCTTATAACGGAAATCCAGCAGCGTGGTCAAATTGTCGTTGACCCGCAAAATCACACTGCCGCCGTGTCCGCCGTCACCGCCATCCGGTCCGCCGGCGGCCACATACTTTTCCCGATGGAACGCAACTGCGCCATCGCCGCCGCGTCCGCCGCAGACGGTGATACGCACTTTATCTACAAACATAGAAAAACCTCCTTGGGTTTACACTGTCATAAATGGCTATCCAGGAATAGGCATTTATCATAGTGTAAACAAGAACGGGCTGCCGCATTCATTTGCAGCAGCCCGTTACAAGCATACAAAAATCGTGATTATTGCTCTACAGCGTAGACAGAGCACTGACGACGATCCTTACCCTTGCGCTCGAACTTGACAGTACCGTCAATCAGAGCGAACAGAGTGTCATCGCTGCCGATACCGACATTGACACCGGGATGGATGTGAGTGCCTCTCTGGCGAACCAGGATGTTGCCAGCCAGAACGAACTGACCGTCAGCACGCTTTACGCCCAGACGCTTAGCCTCGGAATCACGACCGTTCTTGGTAGAACCGCCGCCCTTATGGTGAGCGAAAAACTGAATACCAATCTTCAGCATGGTATTACACCTCCAAAATTTCAATATAATCGGGGTAATCTTCCTTCAGAGAGATGAGCGCCAGCATCATGCCGGAAAGCACTGCCTGAACAGACTCTTCTTCATCGCAGGAAGTGGGGAGGGTCAGAGTAACACGAGCGTCCTCTTCCTTCACCCGGACTTTGGCCTTTGCGCCGCACACATCATTGATGGTGGCTTCGGCCATGGAAACAATAGCGGAAATGGCTGCGCAGACGATGTCGCTGCCGGCCTCACTGTAGCCGCTATGTCCGGAAACGGAGAATCCGGTGATTCTGTCGTCTTCCGTAAAAAACTCGCATCTAGTCATAATTACAGTGCGATTGCGGTGATTTCCACCTTGGTGTAAGGCTGACGATGGCCCTGCTTCTTCTTCTCGTTCTTCTTGGCCTTGTAGCGGAAGACGGTAATCTTCTTAGCCTTGCCGTTCTTGATGACCTTAGCCTCGACGGAAGCGCCCTCAACTACGGGAGCGCCGATCTTGGTGTTTTCGCCATCCAGCACAGCCAGAACCTGGTCGAACTTGATAGTAGCTTCAGCTTCAGCCTCCAGCTTTTCGATGTACAGGACATCACCCTCGGAGACGGTGTACTGCTTGCCACCGGTAACGATAACTGCTTTCATTTTCTTTTCACCTACTTCATTTTTGTAGACTCGCTTTAAAGGCGTGGCGGCCAATTTTGGGCGCACCAACTTCAGCCTATTCAATGCGGCTGGACTATTTTAGCAAACCAAAGGGGAAAAGTCAAGGGTTTTTCTTCTAAAAATACGCTTATTTTCCTATGTTTTTCCCTTTTCGGCTGCAAAATATCAAGATGATTGCTCTGCCACGATCTGGTCCAGGTCTTTGAGCCATTCATTCCAGGAAGCAATGATCGGCCCTGTGTGGGCAAAAAACACTTCCTGGGTGCGGTTTTCCAGATAGTACAGGCACAAATCGACGAAATCCTTGGAGTCGTAGCACAGGAAAGGTGTGTTGCGGCACCAGGCAATCCGGACCTTGCCCTGCTCCAGAAGACGGTTAAACACCCAGATATTGTAAACCCGGGGCCAGGGGCCTTCATCGTTGGTAAAAGAGGCCAGCCGGGATTGCGTCTGCTCCCGCTTTGCCGGGTCTTTGATTTTTTGCAGGCATCTTTCCACATATACATACTCTGCATAGTGCCGGAAGGTGGTGTAATGGGGCTTGACACCCAGCATCATAATTTTGGTGTTTTCGTGGTACATCTTCTCCCAGGGAGAGTCAGCGGAGAAGGGGGTGTCGCCCATATTGCCGTAACGCTTGTGGGTGTGGCCGTGGGTCTCGGTGAGATACTTTGCTTTTGCGCCGCAGGCGGCGACGGAGTGGGTGGCCTGATCGCTGCGGAGGCTACCCGGCCGGGTGCGGAAATATTCCGTCAGATAGCCGGTGTCAGAGGGCTTGTTGATGTGCCAGGTCTCATAGCTGCTTCCAAAATCCTTCTGGCAGAAGGTGGGAAACACCAAAGTGCCTTCCGGTCCAAGGACATCCAGGATGCCGGAAATGACCGCTTCTGCGCCGCCTTCCATCACGCCCAAACTCTTGTAAGAGGAGTGCACCAGCAAAATATCGCCGCTGTTTACACCGATGCTTTCCACCGCTAATTGAACATCTTTTTGTGTAGGCATAAGGATTCCTCCCGGTGTTGTGAGTGTAGGGGTATTATATAGGAAGCGGATGGAAAAAGCAAGGCAAAGCCTTGAAAATAACGACGATAAAACAAATTCACACAGTTGCGCAAAAAGCGGCTTTATATCATTAAAACCTTTCTACATTTCTTATTTCGATATTTTTCAAAAAATGCCTTGACAATTTTCAGCCTGTAGAGTATAATGTCAAAGCTGTCTGAAAATGCTGCTATAGCTCAGTCGGTAGAGCGCATCCTTGGTAAGGATGAGGTCGCCAGTTCAAATCTGGCTAGCAGCTCCAATATGGACGATTAGCTCAGCTGGCTAGAGCATCCGCTTGACGTGCGGAAGGTCATAGGTTCGAGTCCTATATCGTCCACCATAAAAAAGAAACCACACCATTCGGTGTGGTTTTCTTTTTTATTTGGTGGGACGATGACGGACTCGAACCCATCTAAATGCAACGCGGATGAGCGTTGTCGCTGCCAGCTGGATGGCAGCGATCCTTAATTTTGCCCCAGCGGGGCAAAATGCATATCGAGTCCTATATCGTCCACCACAAAAAATGGGCGGCTGCTTTCGGCAGCCGCCCTTACATTATATATTATACTTCTTTGCTCTTGGAGGCGATTTCTATCAGGCACTTTGCGATGAATTCGTCGGGGGTCATTGCGCCCAGATCGTCGCCCTT
>JAGBVD010000148.1 GCA_017630495.1 Oscillospiraceae bacterium | reverse complement strand
GGTCGCCGTTCTTGGAGTAAGCAACAACAACCTTGCCGATACGCTCACGCAGATCCTTCAGGTCCTTAGCAACAGCCAGGATAGCCATCAGCTCGGAACCGACAGCGATACCGAACTTGGACTCCATCATGAAGCCGTCCAGACGGCCGCCCAGACCGATGATAATGTTACGCAGAGACTGTGCGCAGAAGTCGATGACCCAGCCCATTTCCACGCGGGTGGGGTCGATGTTCAGACGGCGCAGGCCCTTCTTTGCCAGCCACTCGTCGGTGTTGTTGCGCTCGTGCTGCATACGGGCAGTCAGTGCAACCATAGCCAGGTTGTGGGCATTCATAATGTCGTTGATGTCACCGGTCAGGCCCAGGGAGAACTCGGTCATGGGCATCAGCAGAGCGTTGCCGCCGCCGGCTGCAGTACCCTTAACGTTCATGGTAGGACCGCCGGAGGGCTGACGCAGAGCGCCGCCGGCATTCTTGCCGATGTAGCCCAAGCCTTCGATCAGGCCCAGGGAAACGGTGGACTTGCCTTCACCGAAGGGAGTGGGGGTAACAGCAGTAACCTCGATGAACTTGCCATCGGGCTTATCTGCCAGACGCTTCATAACCTTGATGAAGTCGATCTTGGGGGTCTTGCCGTAGGGGATGATTTCGTCCTCCAGCAGGCCCAGCTTCTGACGGAAGAAGTCAACGGAGGGCAGAGTCTTTTCTGCCTCTTCTGCGATCTGCCAGTCAGCAAACTTGGTGGGGTCCAGCTTTACCAGGCCCTTCTCGTCCACATACTTGCCATTTTCGTCATAAACGATTGCCATAGTGTGTTTCCTCCTTAAAATGTTTGGTGCCTTTTGGCACAATATTAACTATTTTCCTCGACAATAGCGGCGTCTCGGATAAGACGCATTACCTTGCCGGTAAGGACACTGTTGATCACTGCCTGCTCCAAAGCGGCATCGTACTGCTCTTTCAGCTGCTCCATGGTGATGTTGTTCTGGCGACAGATGGCAACCAAAGTCTGGGTGATGGATTCCTGGTCAGGCTCCAACCCCTCGATCTGTACGATCTCGTCGATGGCGGCGCGGCAGCGAAGAGCCGCTTCCGCAGAAGGCTTTACATCCTCCCGGAGGGCTTCCTCGGTGGTGCTCATAAACTGGCAGTACATTTCCAGAGTCAAGCCCTGCTGTGCCAGCTGGGCACGCATATTGTTCAGCTGATCTTCCACCGCATCGGCAAGCATCTTGTCGGTAATGGTCAGCTCCAGGGTCTTGGCCGCATCATTTAACAGCCGGTCCTGCAGCTCCATCTCACCACGCTGATCGGTGTAGGCCTGCAGGCTCTCCTGCATCTTCTGCTGCATCTGCGCAAAAGTGTCGCACTGGCCTACCTCTTTTGCAAAGGTGTCGTCCAGTTCATATTCGGTCTTTACCCGGATTTCCTTGATCTTGCATTCAAAACGGGCCTCTTTGCCGGCCAGGTCTTCCGAGTGGTACTGCTCCGGGAAGGTAACCTTTACCGTAACCTCCTCGCCGGGGACTTTGTCCAGCAGCTGCTCCTCAAAGCCGGGGATAAACATACCGCTGCCCAGCACCAAGGTCTGGTTTTCCGCAGTGCCGCCGGCAAACTGTTCCTCGCCGCAGAAGCCTGCATAATCCAGAACGATCTCATCACCGTTTTCTGTAGGCCGGTCAGTCACCACCGCGATCCGGGGATTCTGCTGACGCAGCCGCTCTATGTTCCGGTTTACCTCTTCCTCGGTCACGATGTGCCGGCTGTAGGAAGCGTGCAAACCTTTATATGTAAAACTCATAAAACTTGCTCCTTTGTGTGGGTTTGTTGCGACTATATTTTACCACACCTTACCAAATCTTTCAAGCACGAAAGAATTATACAAAAAGTTCTTGCAAAAACCAATATAGTTATGATATTTTATTTATAGTTTCTATCTATAGATTGGAGTTGAAGCAGCGGAGAGTTGAACCCCAACAGGTTTTCAGGGGCCCCTTTCCGCCAATACGGCGGAAAAGCCCTTGACAATATCGACGGATATTCTCTGCGCGCTTTTCCTTGTCTTGACAAAAAGCTGCTCCCTGAAAACTGCACAGCACCCCACAGCCTGGATTTTTGCTTTGGAGTTTTGTGCAGATGACGAAGGCTTGCGGGTGCAAGCCGAGGAAGATAAGCAAAAATACAAACGAAAGGACGGTTGTGGGGCTGTTGCGGTTCAACTCCCCGCTGCTTACTATGAACTACAACTACTTACGATACTTTTCTGTGCTGGCCCAGGTGGAACATTACACCCTGGCCGCCGCTCGTCTGGGCATTTCCCAGCCTTCCTTAAGCAGCGCCATTCACAATCTGGAAGACGAGCTGGGGGGCGTGAAGCTTTTTGAAAAGGTGGGCAGAAATATCCGCCTGACAGAAGAAGGCCGCTACTACCAGGAAAAGGTAGATGCGGCCCTGCGGGAATTATATATGGCATCCCGGACGCTCCAGGACAGCCGCATTAGC
>JAGBVD010000147.1 GCA_017630495.1 Oscillospiraceae bacterium | reverse complement strand
TTGGTAAGATGGGCCACAGCGAGCGTATTGGCGACGGTCTTTATAAGAATGTTCCCGGTAACTATGATATCGGTATGTTCCGGGCCGCTGTTCAGTATTTCAAATAATGACTGACAGATAACAAAAATCTTCCCTTCTGCTGCGCAGTATGATATACTGACGGCAGAAGGGATTTTTTGAGGTGATATTATGGAAATGTTCATTGAACCGCAAAAACAGCTGCCTGTTTATGGAAGCTATGATACTGTTGTAGCGGGCGGCGGTTTTGCCGGTGTAGCTGCTGCTTTGGCAGCTGCCAGAGGTGGTAACCGGGTACTTCTTTGTGAAAAGATGTTTGTATTAGGTGGTTTGGGAACAGCCGGATTGGTTACCATTTATTTGCCGCTATGTGATGGTAAAGGTCATCAACTTTCCTTTGGCATAGCAGAAGAACTGTTAAAGGCTTCCATTGCAGATGGGTATGAAGCGAGCTACCCAAAGGCATGGCTGGAAAACGGCAGTTTGGAGGAGCGGATTTCCCATCGCTATTATGTGCGCTATAATGCAACTGCCTGCGTGATTGCTATGGAAAAGCTTCTTTTACAGGCAGGGGTTGAGATCCTTTATGGAACGAGCGTTTGTGAGGTTTCTGTGGAAGACGGTCGCATTACCCATTTGATTCTGGAAAATAAAAGCGGAAGAAGTGCTGTGAAAGTCGGTAATGTGATAGACTGCACCGGTGATGCAGATATTTGCCATTTTGCCGGGGAGGAAACAGTCAATCACGGTGCAGGCAATGTTCTCGCTGCTTGGTTTTATTATTGCGACGAAATGGGCAATCACCTAAAAACCTTCGGCGCTACCGATTATGGTGCAGAGGTGGAGGGTACCAAGGAATATAATGCGATGGCAGAACACCGGTATTATTTCGGTTTGGATGCCAGAGAACTTTCTGATATGGTACTTGCATCCCATAAGTCTGTACATAATTACTTTTTAAAGGATGAAAAGCTCTCGCAAAATCATATGCTAACTTCCATTGCCTCAATCCCGCAAGTGCGTATGACCCGTCGTCTTGTTGGCAAATATACTATGACGAAAAGCGACGACCATAAGCAGTTTGCGGATAGTGTTGGTATGTTTGGAAACTGGCGGGGAAGTGGTATTGGAGAGATCTATGAACTGCCTTACAGTGCGCTGTATGGACGTAAGGTCAAGAACCTTGCGGTTGCAGGCAGATGTATTTCTGCGGACGATCCCATGTGGGATGTAACCCGGGTGATTCCTGTTTGTGCAGTATCCGGTCAGGCGGTGGGAACAGCTGCAGCCATCTCACAAGACTTTTGCGATATCAACATTGTGAAGCTGCAGGAAAAACTGGTTAAAGACGGTGTAAAATTACACAATGTATGATAAAAGGCAGACCTATTCAGGTCTGCCTTTTTCAATATCCACAACTGTTAAAATGTCGCCGTTTACTGTAAAATGCACATTATAATCCGAAAAAGAGAGCCCGTAAATTCTCTCATTGTCCTGCTGATAGGCCGGGCGGGGATCGTGGGAAAGAACACCCAAGAGTGCGTCACGCTTTTCTTTGGCTATCTTATTCAGATTTTCCGGAGAGATATCTACTTTTAAAAGCAGGTCCGGAGCGGTGGTCGTAAAGCCACTTGAGGCGTTAGGGTGGCAATCACTATAAGGTAGGTATGGCTTAATATCCAGAATCGGTGTTCCATCCATCAAATCGGCACCGGCAACATGGATCACTGTACCAAGGTCCTTTGTTTGTTCCAGACCAATCATTTTCACACAGGAAAGACCAATGGCATTGGGACGGAAAGGGGAGCGCGTTGCGAATACTCCCATTCTGGTATTGCCGCCTAGTCTGGGAGGGCGCACCGTAGGAGACCAATCTTCCCGGACAGCTTCGGAAAATTGCCATATAATCCACAAATGGGAATAGTCCTCCAGGCCGCGCAGCGCATCCGGGTTGCGATAGGAAGGCTCAAAAATGATGGTTGATTGCAAATCCTCTATAAGGCCGCTCTGCCGGGGAATACCAAACTTAGTGGGAAAATCACTTTTCATCCGGGCGATAATGTTCATTTTGATTGTATTCATATTATTTTACCTTTCGCACCAGCAGTGAAACAGCAAACAAAAGTGCACTGAAAAGGGAAATGGCTGCACCGGCAGATGTGCCTAAAAAGTAAGAGATTACAAGACCGATGATGCCTGCAAACAACGCGGTCAGTACAGAAAACAGATGATACTGCTTAAGATTCTTTGCGATATTTCTGGCAGTAGCGCCGGGCAGAATCAACAGAGAGTTTAGAATTAGCAAACCGACCCAGGAAATACATAAGGTAACAATTACCGCAACCGCTGTTGTAAAGACAGTCTGTAGAAGACCTACCGGAATTCCACGGGAGGATGCAAGCTGCGGGTATATGGCAGAAAGTGTTAGGCGGTTGGCTGTAAAACACCAGAAGATGATCACTGCGATCAAAGTAAGAAGAAGCATTGTGATTTCCGCTGTGCTGATTGACAAAATATCTCCGATCAGATACTTGTTATATTTCGTAAAGCTGCCGCCACCGAGGGTTGCAATGAATATTCCCAGTGCAACGGCGGTGCTGGAGAACACACCGATCAGTGTGTCAGCCGTATGGTTACTGCGGCTGCGGACATACGAAAATAGCAGCGCGAACACAATGGCAAAAATGACTGCAAACCAGGTTGGCCCGGCAAAACCGCAAATTGCACCAATTGCAATACCGGTAAATGCGGCGTGGCCAAGAGCGTCAGAGAAAAAGCTCATTTTTCCCGTAACGATCATTGTGGATGTGAGGCCAAATAGTGGGGCCATCAGAAGAACGCCCAGCAACGCGTTTTTCATAAAATCCCATTTCAGCATTTCAAAGGGGAG
>JAGBVD010000146.1 GCA_017630495.1 Oscillospiraceae bacterium | reverse complement strand
GGCCAATGTGTGGGGCTTTCCTGCCAAGGTAGGCGCCAACGGCGGCGGTGCTTTTTTGATCGCATATTTGATTTTTATCGTACTATTTAGCATTGTGGGTTTGTCCGCAGAATATGCCATTGGCCGCCGGGCCAAAACCGGCACCTTGGGCGCTTACAAAAATGCCTGGGCCACCCGGGGCAAAACCGCCGGCAAAGTGGGCGGTGCGTTGGGTTGGCTGCCTTTGGCCGGCTCTATGTGCATTGCCATCGGCTATGCCGTTATCATCTCCTACATTTTGAAGGCCTTTTTCCAGTCGGTTACCGGTGAGCTGATGCATGTGGACACCGGCGCCTGGTTTGACAGCTTCTCCTCCAAAGACTATTCCGTGATTCCCTTCCACATCATTGTGGTTGTGGGCACACTGCTGACCTTACTGCTGGGCGCAAAAAGCATTGAAAAGAGCAACAAGATCATGATGCCCGTTTTCTTCGTGATCTTTGTTATTTTGGCAATTCGCGTGGCGCTTCTGCCCGGTGCAATCGAAGGTTACAAGTTTATGTTCACCCCCGACTGGTCTGCATTGAAAAATCCCATGACCTGGGTGTGGGCCATGGGTCAGGCCTTCTTCTCTCTGTCTGTTACCGGCAGCGGTATGATCGTCTACGGCGCGTATCTGGACGAAAAGGAAGACACCGTAAAGCTAGCCATCCGCACTGCAGTATTCGACACCATTGCCGCCTTTGTTGCCGCGCTGGTTATTATTCCCGCCTGCTTTGCCTATCAGCTGGATGTGGGCGCAGGCCCTGCCCTTTTGTTTGTTACACTGCCCCGGATTTTGCAGGACATTCCCTTCGGTCAGGTGTTTGCCATTTTCCTGTACACCGCTATGGTCTTTGCCGGTGTCAGCTCCCTGCAGAATATGTTTGAGGCTGTGGGCGAATCCCTGCAAAACCGTTTCCCCAAGCTTAGCCGCAAATGGGTGCTGGTGATTCTCTGTGTGGTTTGCCTGGGCTTTGGTGTGAATATGGAATCCATTTCCAAGTGGGGCCCCTGGATGGACATTGTCTCCATTTACATTATCCCCATCGGCGCGACCCTGGGCGCCATCTCCTGGTTCTGGGTGATGCGCAAGGAGGAGCTTCTCCACGAGATCAACCTGGGTGTCAACAAGCCCCACGGTGCGCTGTGGTATCTCACCGGCAAATATGCCTATGTGTGCTGCGCGCTGATTCTTTGCCTGGTGGCACTGATTATGCAAATTTCCTTCTGATATAAAGAAAACCGCCTGCGAAAACAAATTCGCAGGCGGTTATTTTCATTTCAAAATACGCTTTTTCATCAGGCTATACACAACCCAGCATACGCAGGCAAACACACAGAAGGCCAGCAGCACGCCAAATACCGCCATCCAACCTCTTTGATCTGCAATATAACCGAGGCCATAGGAGCTGATGGTGCTGCCCAAGTAACAAAAGCCGTTCAGCACACCGGCGATCATACCGGAATTTACCATCTTGCGCATATACACCGGGAACACACTGACCACCAGGCTGTTCAGATAGCCGGCCAGGAAGCCGACCATCAGCAATCCTATCAGCATAGATGCCGCAAATTTCATTTGCAGGCTCCACATAATTACCGCCAAAGTGATTCCGGTAAGGCCGAAGCCAAGAGCACTGCCGGAAACATAATCGGGGATCTTCTTGCGAACAAGTATGGCAAGGGGTGTACCCACAATGCTCAACAGCGGCAAAAACAGTGTCAAAAAAATTGCCAGGGATTCATCGAAAGCAAACTCTTCCTTCAAAATGGAAGGCACCCAGGTGTTTGCGCCGTCCTTGACCAGGTTGATACCCACCGAGAACAGGCACAAAAACACGATCATCACCTTCAGCAGCCGGGGGTGCATAGTTTCCTCTCCGGCATCCTCCCGGTGATCCACTGTCAGCTGGGCGCTTTCCTGGTTTTTCTCCTCTTTTGCCCGTCTGACACCCACACGATAAGCGCAGATCCAGAAGATCGCGACGGC
>JAGBVD010000145.1 GCA_017630495.1 Oscillospiraceae bacterium | reverse complement strand
CCGGTTTTGGCCCGGCGGCCAATGGCATATTCTGCGGACAAACCCACAATGCTAAATAGTACGATAAAAATCAAATATGCGATCAAAAAAGCACCGCCGCCGTTGGCGCCTACCTTGGCAGGAAAGCCCCACACATTGGCCATACCTACAGCAGAGCCTACCGCTGAAAGAATAAAACCCCAACGGCTGGAAAACTTTGCGTTTTTCGTTTCACTCATGAAAATACCTCTTAAAATCCTTTTATTGACACTGCTAGATACATTATACGAAAAAGCGCGTTTTGTCAAATGAAAAGAGGTAAAAAGGAGATATCCCGGCTTTCTTTGCGGAAACATTTTCTTGACTGCTTTGGCAAAATATGATACGATTGCCAAGACGCCGCTGTGGCCACGTTGCGCTGTGCCGCCGGTGGCGGATGCAGCAGCGCATAAGTGTGTGCCGCGGTCGATAGATGACGTAGCCGGTTTATCGGCAAGGAAGATATCGGGCACCGCAAACGGGGGAATAGGTAGACACAAGAAGGCTAAACCTAACAGAAAACATAAATTGAACAACTATGCCGCTGTGGTGGAATAGGTAGACACAAGGGACTTAAAATCCCTCGGAGTAAAATCCGTACCGGTTCGATTCCGGTCAGCGGCACCAAAACATCCCGACCCCTCTTGGGGTCGGGATGTTTTGCTTGCCGCCCGGAATCGAACCTGTTGCAAAAAATGAAAATTGTGCTATCATACAATGCAGAAAGAAAACCCTGTTTAAGGAGATCGATATGGAACTTTTTGGTTATCCCATCTGGGCGGTGTTGTTGGTGTGTGTGGGCGTGTTCTGCGCCGCTTTTGTAGACTCCATCGGCGGTGGCGGCGGCATCATTTCTCTGCCGTGCTATTTGCTGGCGGGCTTTCCCATGCATCTTGCGTTGGGAACGAACAAGCTTTCCTCCGGCATTGGCACGACGGCCTCTACGGTGCGTTATGCCATCAACGGCTGCGCGGACTGGAAATTGGGGATTCCCTCCATCGCGCTGGCACTGGTGGGCGCCCATTTGGGTACGCGGCTGCAACTGCTTGTCAATGAACGGTATCTGAAGCTGATTTTGGTATTTGTGTTGCCGGTGATCGCGGTGATTATGCTCAAAAAGAAAGATTTGCCGGAGAAACGGTTGCCGATGAACGAAGGATTGCGTAAGGCTATCGTTTGGGGCGCGGCGTTGCTCATTGGCATTTATGACGGTTTTTACGGCCCGGGTACCGGCACATTCTTGCTGCTGATTTTCTGCTACTTTGCAAAGCTGGATGTGCGTACCGCATCGGGCAATGTGAAATTGGTGAATTTCTCCTCCAACATCGGTGCATTGATCACCTCCCTGATGGCAGGAAAAGTAGTCATCGGCGTGGGCCTTTTGGCGGCGGTGTTTTCCACTGCCGGACATTACTTAGGGTCCGGTATGGCTCTGAAAAACGGCTCCAAGATCGTCCGGCCGGTGATCATCGTTGTACTGGTGCTTCTGGCAGGCAAGGTGCTGCTGGAACTGTTTGGAATTGCATAAAGAAAAAGCATCCCGGTCAGCAGATCGGGATGCTTTGTGTATATTACCAGTTTGCCTTTACTTTTTCAATGGCGCGGATGCCGGAAAGGGAGATTTCCTCTGTGATGACCGGACTGCTTAAAAGACCTT
>JAGBVD010000144.1 GCA_017630495.1 Oscillospiraceae bacterium | reverse complement strand
CCGCAATAGTGATTGCAAAACGCTTTATTGCTGCCGATGATAGCAACGAACAGAGGCACCAGGAACTCAATCATGCCCAGCCAGGCGAAGAGAATATTGAAAAATCCCAGGGTGAAGTAAAGGATCGTCCAAATCCAAAGATAATCATACCAGTGGTTCTTTTTCATTTTACTTCGCTCCTTTCTTTGACGGTGATGCATCCGGCGGGACAAGCCTTAGCGCACAGACCGCAGCCCACACATTTGCCTTCCTCCACCGCCGCGTAACATCCCCGGTAAATGGAAATGGCTCCTTTGGGGCAGGCTTTCATGCATACACCGCAGGCAACGCAAGTTTTTTGATCAACAAAAGCAAGTTTTTTCATAGGATCATCCTTCCTTACATTCACAATCTGTCGGGATATTCTCCGCTGACAGCAAATCCTTCATCAAAGCTCTGATCTTGCGGACACCCTCACAACACATGGAGTAATGGGTCCATTTACCTTCTTTGCGACCGTTGACGATTCCGGCATCGCAGAGGATCTTCATGTGATGGGAAAGGGTCGGCTGACTGATGTTCAGTTCTTCCAGCAGCTTGCAGGCACACTTTTCACCGCTATGCAGCATTTTCAAAATCCGGATGCGGTTTTCATCACTCAGGGCTTTGAAGATACAAACGATAACCTGTTCGTTAGACACGAGAAAACACCTCACATTGATATATATCGATATGATAACAAACGGATAGACCGATGTCAATGTATTTTATAGCATATGTGACATTTGCAACATCGTTGTTGCTTTGCAGACTGTATTATAAGCATAGAAAATCAAAAACGGAGGGATGACCATGATCCGAAGAATTATTACCATCGATGAAGAAAAGTGCAACGGCTGCGGCCTGTGTGCCGATGCCTGCCATGAAGGTGCCATTGGCATCGTGGATGGCAAGGCAAAGCTGCTCCGGGAGGACTATTGCGACGGTCTGGGCGATTGTCTGCCTGCTTGCCCCATGAATGCCATCTCCTTTGAGGAGCGGGAAGCCCCTGCCTATAACGAGGCCGCTGTACTGGCTGCAAAGAAAGCAAAGGAAGAACCTCTGCCCTGCGGCTGTCCCGGCTCTGCCTGCCAGAGCATCTGCCACGATCACCACAGCGAGGGTGTGTATGTTCCCAGCGAACTGACCAACTTCCCGGTACAGATCAAGCTGATGCCGCCCAACGCGCCTTGCTTTGACGGTGCTGACCTACTGATCGCTGCTGACTGCACTGCCTATTCCTATGGCAACTTCCACCACGATTTTATGCAGGATAAGGTGACGCTGATTGGCTGCCCCAAGCTGGATGCAGTGGATTATTCCGAAAAGCTGACACAGATTTTCAAGTATAACAACATCCGTTCTGTCACCGTTACCCGGATGACCGTACCTTGCTGCGGTGGTTTGAGCCATGCTGTGAAAACCGCATTGGAGAACAGCGGTAAGAATATTCCCTTGCATATCGTAACCATCAGCCCCGATGGACAAATCATCAGATAAAGGAGAATCAACTATGTTTTGTTTTCAGTGCGAACAAACCGCCGGCTGCAAGGCTTGCGCCGGTAATGCAGGTGTCTGCGGCAAGAAGGCTGACACCGCAGAGATCCAGGATAAGCTGACCGGTGCGCTGATCGGTCTGGCCAGAGCCACCGAAGGCAACGAACACGTTGTCAGCGATTCCACCGCTGCGGTAATCGTGGAAGGTCTGTTTGCCACTCTGACCAATGTAAACTTTGACAATGATGCTCTGCTTGCCATCATGGAGCGTGTGGACGTTGAAAAGCAGAAGCTGGTTCCCGAATGCTACAAGTGTGCCTCCTCCTGCGGTCGGAACAACGACTACGACATGAATAATCTGTGGAACGCAGACGAGGATATCCGTTCTCTCAAATCTCTAATTCTGTTCGGTATCCGTGGTGTTGCCGCTTATGCTTACCACGCAGCAGTGCTGGGGTACAAGAATGAAGGTGTCCATAAGTTCCTGTACAAGGCGCTGTTTGCCATCGGTATGGACGATTGGGGTATGGAAGAACTGCTGCCCATCGTGCTGGAAGTGGGTGAAGTGAACCTCAAGTGCATGGCAATGCTGGACAAGGCCAACACCGAAACATTTGGTCATCCGGAGCCTACCCAGGTGAGCCTCACCGTGGAGAAGGGTCCCTTCATCGTCATTACCGGCCACGATCTGTATGATCTGAAACTCCTGCTGGAGCAGACAGAGGGCAAGGGTATCAACATCTATACCCACGGTGAAATGCTGCCCGCCCATGCTTATCCCGAACTGAAAAAGTTCTCCCACCT
>JAGBVD010000143.1 GCA_017630495.1 Oscillospiraceae bacterium | reverse complement strand
TTCGCAGTTTTGAAGTGGTAACTTTTTTGATTAACAAATAACAAAATTCCCGGAATGCTGACGCATTTCGGGAATTTTTTATGCAGTTAAGCGGAAAAGGGACCGATCAAAACCATTTTATCACTATGGTGTACCGCCCTTCCAGATGGCTCTTTTATGATTATTGTGCCCACGCTTCCATTTCCAGAACGATCCCTTCGGGAACAGTAACTTGCGGCGTTTGCCCCTGCTTCATATCGCACAGGATCATTCCGTAAGGTGTGGGGATCTCTACCCTTGCGGTTTCCAATCCTAAAAGCGTAGGATTGAGCTTAACCTTCTTGTACCCCGCCTCCACAATGGTCAGGCCGGTAAGTGCTTTGGGCAGAGAATACAGCGGTGAGCCGCCCACCACAGCCGGACCGGTCGCGATCAGTCGGTCGTTGCAAAACAGCTGTACTTCTGTATCCGCGCTGAAACACATTTCCACAGAGGAAATCTCTTTGCCAAAGGCGTACTCCTTTTTGAATTCGGCAACCACATAGGTGTCGGTGGATTGATCGCTGATGGCATCGAATTTTGTCCGTTGGTGCTTGGGATATTCTTTTTCCGGAAGCCATATCCAAGACATAACGCTGCTCTCCTTTATTTTTCCAGCTTACTTTCGCCGGTGGCATAATCGATGACCACACCCGGCTGGGCATTATAGGCATACACATTGAAGCAGATACCTTCCCCGTCGTCTTCCACAGAGATTGCTTCCAGCTGAACGCCGCTGGCTACCAGATCATCTCCGTCAAAAACGGGCGTTACCCGGTAGATCACGTGATTGCCGGTTTCTTTCACGTAGTCCGCGATCATATCCTCAAAAGGCAGCATACCCTCTATGTTCAGATACCGGGTCCCAGTGATCAAATTTTGCTTGTTTGCATTCTCACCCGTCAGCTGATAGCCGATCAGATGGCAGCGATTGTATAAATACTTTCCGTCAACGATGTCATATTTCACCGTATGCCAGCCGCTGGGCTTGACCTGTCCGATACTGCCCCGGTCTTCTGTGGGCATAATGTCCTGACCTACGCAGGCCATCGCCACACCGCATCTGCCTAAAGCATCCAACGGCGCGTACTTTTCGTAGGATTTGGTTACCAATTCGGATTCTTCGAAATCCGGCACATTGTCATTTATAGCAACATATGCCGTTTCTCCGTCAAAGGCCGGGATCTCGTCCAGGGAGATCACGGGTTGGCTACCGCCCAAAATACCGGATTCCCACAAACCAATCAGCACCGCGCAAACAAATGCCGCCGCAATAACAATAGATCTGATTTTCTTATTCATACATATATCTCCTGTGTGATCTTTTCGTGAGAACTGCCCGGAAAATCTTCTGTCTGCACAAGCGTTCTCCCGGCTAAAAATGCTTTTTCAATCTTTACATCGGAAGGATACACCTTGTTCCACCGATAGACGATCACTTTGTCAATTTTCTCCGCATATGCCAGAAAATCTGCGTCTTCCACAAAGCAGTAATCTCCTGCACCTGCACTTTGCAAAAAGTTTTCGTCAACCCGCACCTGATTTTCAGAGAACAGTTTGGCAGAATACCCATTCATCCACAGATTGCTTCCCTGGGCCAGCTCCAGCATCCGATGGCAAACCACCTGATCCCGGCTTTGCCGCCGATGATTAAACTGTATTCCGTTTTTGTCGTCAAGACAGATAATTATGTTCATAA
>JAGBVD010000142.1 GCA_017630495.1 Oscillospiraceae bacterium | reverse complement strand
TGCCGTGAGCTTTTCCAAAAGATCTGCATTCTTTCTGACAGCTTCCATTTGAGGAACAATTACATCACAGTAATAGTCGGCTGCGCACTTGTTTTCGGCAGGAACAGCTTTCAGATCTGCATATAGTTTTTCACTCTTAGCATAGAGGTCGTCACAGCACCTGGAAATCCTCTCAACGAGAGAACTCTCCACAACAGCGGTAATGCCGGATGATGCGCGTTTCCTGTTAACGCTTTCGGCCAGTTCGGATGAATAACCGATAGCCGCCGGAAGAATCTGGTGCATAATCATATCTACCATCGTTCTGGCTTCAATGCGAATCAGTTTGTTGTAGGATTCCAGATGGATCTCATACCTTGCACGGAACTCGGATTCTGTAAAAATTCCGTGCCGTGTAACCAAATCTATGTTTTTTTGATCCACAAAAGCGGACAGCGCTTTCGCGGTAGATGGCAGATTACTTAGACCCCGTCGAGCGGCTTCATCCTGCCACTGCTGGGAGTATCCGTTGCCATTGAAGATGATCCTCTGGTGATTTGTAAAGGTATCACAGATAAGCTTCTGCAACGCGGTATCAAAGTCGTCTGCTTTTTCCAGAATGTCGGCAAATTTGCTCAGTTCTTCGGCCATAATGGTATTTAAAGCAATATTAGGACCTGCGATGGATTGAGAAGAGCCCAGCATACGGAATTCAAACTTGTTGCCGGTGAAAGCAACGGGGGATGTTCTGTTGCGGTCTGTGGTATCTTTAGGAATTGCAGGAAGCACATCCACACCAATGCGCATAACACTCTTCTTGGGGTCCGTATAGTTTGTGCCGTTGATAATGGATTCTACAACAGCTGTTAACTCATCGCCCAGGAAAATGGAGATAATTGCCGGCGGTGCTTCGTTAGCACCAAGGCGGTGGTCATTACCAGCGAAGGCAACTGTACTGCGCAAAAACTCCTGATATTCATCGATGCCCTTAATAAATGCTGCTAAAAACACCAAAAACTGCGCGTTCTGGCGAGGCGTGTCACCGGGCTTGAAAAGGTTTCTGCCGTTGTCGGTAGACAATGACCAGTTGTTGTGTTTGCCGGAGCCGTTAACGCCGGCAAAAGGTTTTTCGTGGAGCAGACAAACCAGGTCGTGTTTTGCTGCGCACTTTTTCATAACCATCATTACCAGCTGGTTAGCATCGCAGGCATTGCTTGCATCGGTAAAAATGGGCGCAAGTTCGTGCTGGCAGGGAGCGCCTTCATTGTGCTTTGTCTTGGACAGAACACCCAAACGCCACAACTGTTCATCCAAATCCCGCATAAAGTTGGAAACACGGGTGCGGATCGTTCCAAAATAGTGGTCGTCCAGTTCCTGGCCCTTGGGCGGTTGTGCACCAAAAAGCGTGCGTCCGGTAAGACGGAGGTCTTCACGCTGAGCATAAATGGATTTGGGAATCAGGAAATACTCCTGTTCGGCACCAACGCTGACGCGAACCTGCTTGGTTTCGGTATCGCCAAACAGACGCAGTATGCGAACGGCTTCCCGGGAAACTTCGTCGATAGAACGGAGCAGCGGTGTTTTTTTGTCAAGAGATTCTCCGGTATAAGAAAAGAAACAGGTGGGGATATACAGGCTTCCATCCTTTACAAATGCAAAGGCGGTAGGATCCCAGGCGGTATAGCCGCGGGCTTCAAAGGTTGCACGAAGGCCGCCGGAAGGGAAGGAAGAAGCATCCGGCTCACCCTGGACCAGTTCTTTTCCGGAAAATTCCATAATGACTTTTCCGTCACCGGTAGGTGCAATAAAAGAGTCGTGTTTCTCAGCGGTGATGCCGGTCATCGGCTGAAACCAATGGGTATAGTGAGTTGCACCTTTTTCCAATGCCCAAATCTTCATAGCCTCTGCAATTTCGTTTGCAATATCCAAGGGCAAAGGACTGCGATTTTGAATGCACTGTTTCCACGCGTTATATGTATTTGCGGACAGCCGTTGCTGCATAGTAGACTCGTTAAAAACATCGCTTCCAAAAATTTCAGGAACGTTTAAAATTCTATCCATTTAATACAGTCCTTTCTGAATTTATAAAGATATTTAGATTTTATGCTATCGCGGCATAAAATGCAATGGGTAGATTTGTAAAAAATTGCAAGTGAAATTGCATTTAAATTGATAAAGCTGCCAAAAGGGGGATATATCCCACTGATGAATTAAAAAAATCATTGATTTTATGTTTTTGCAAGGCTATAATATCAAAGATTCATTTTTGTATGTTGGGAGATGGAAAACATGAAATATTCCGAAATGACGAAAGCAGAATTGGAGCAGGAATATAAGGGTGTTCTTGCACAGTTTGAAGCTTGTAAAAGTAAAAATTTGAAATTGAATATGGCCAGAGGCAAGCCTTCAAAGGTACAGCTGGACATTGCCAATGGTCTGTTAAATGCGCTGCAGGAAGGCGAAGAGTGTTTTGTGGATGGTGTGGATGCCAGAAACTATGGCGAACTTTCCGGCTTGCCTTGCGCCAAGGAATATTGGGCAGACATTCTGGACTGTAAGCCTTCCCAGATTTTTGTTGGCGGTACATCCAGTCTGAACTTTATGTTTGACATTATTTCCAAAGCGTTTAGTCACGGATTGCTCCACAGTGTTCGTCCCTGGTGCAAAGAAGATGTTGTTAAGTTCCTTTGCCCCAGTCCCGGTTACGACCGGCATTTTCGCGTGACAGAGTTCTTTGGCGCTGAACTGATTACCGTTCCTATGACAGAAAACGGTCCGGATATGGATTTGGTGGAGCAACTGGTCAAGGATCCTCAGGTGAAAGGCATCTGGTGTGTTCCCAAGTACTCCAATCCCGACGGAATTATCTATTCTGAAGAGACCATCAACCGTTTTGCCAATCTGAAGCCTGCGGCACCGGACTTTACCATTATGTGGGACAATGCCTACGGCGTTCACGAATTTGAGGGCGAGTATGTGCCGTTCCCGGACATTTTGTCCTTGTGTGAGAAGGCCGGCAATCCGGATATGGTCTATGAGTTTGCATCGACTTCCAAAATTACCTTTGCCGGTGCAGGCTTCTCTGCAATGGCTACATCCGAGAGTAATATCAAATACCTGACCAAGATGTTCGGTGTGCAAATGATCTCCCAGGATAAGATCAATCAGCTTCGTCATGTGCGCTTTTTGAAAGATAAGGCCCATACCTTGGAAATTATGAAGCAGCATGCCTCTGTTATGGGACCCAAGTTTGGTGTCGTTGCAGATGCTTTGGATAAGGAAATTAAGCCTCTGGGTTTTGCACAGTGGAATCGTCCGAAAGGCGGCTACTTTGTCAGCTTTAATGCGATGCCCGGCACTGCAAAGCGTGCATTGGATTTGTGTAAGGAAGCCGGTGTTGAAATGACACCTGCAGGCGCTACCTATCCCTATGGCATTGATCCCCAGGACAGCAATATCCGCATTGCTCCCAGTCTTCCTCCGATTCCGGAGCTGGAGCAGGCTATGGATGTGTTCTGCACCTGCGTTAAGCTGGCCGCACTGGAAAAGCTGCTTGCGATTTAATAGGAAAACTGCAGGGATCTTCCTGCAGTTTTTTCGAATTGTGCAATTGTCGTTTCTGTGGTATGCTGAATGTGAGGTGTAAGAAATGATCGGTAAATTGCGTGCTATTTTTATAAAATATCGCAGCATCATCACTTATTTGATTTTTGGTGTGTTCACGACGGTGGTAAACTACCTTGTGTATTATCCACTTTATAATTTCACAGAATTTTCAGCAACTGTTAGTAATGGTATTTCCTGGCTGGCTGCCGTTATCTTTGCCTATTTTACAAATAAGCTTTTTGTTTTTGAAAGCAAGCGTTGGGATAGGGAAGTGGTTATACCGGAATTTGCAAAATTTATTGGCGGCCGGCTTGCTTCCGGTGTGGCTGAAACAGCTGTGCTATTTGTATTTGTTGATCTATTGGACTTCAATGGAAATGTTTGGAAGATCATCACCAGTGTTTTGGTTGTGATACTCAATTTTGTTTTCAGTAAATACATCGTATTTAAAAAATCCCCTTAGAATCACCTAAGGGGATTTTTCTTATTTATTATTTCCAAAAATGACATTGGGATCGTTGAATTCCTTTATGCGTTGTTCGTATGCCATCATTGCAGCTTCTTTGTGGGCAGCTGTGACAGCATTACCGGTAAGGCCGATAAAGTATTCACAGAACAGCGGATTCAGCGCCAGGATCGGCCCTAAGATCTGTGTGCAGATCAGGTTGTTAAAGCGCATGCCTTCCAATTTGCTTTGACGGTTGATACCGTCACCGCGTAAACATTCTACGAAATGATTTTTGCTGTTGTCGCCGTAGAGAAAACTGAATTGAGAACGAAAGCCGACAATGGTCATATCTGAAAATTTGCCAAGGACTTTTCCATTGTATCGATCAAACAGATCGGTCTTTACTGTTAGGTCAAAAAGGCCCAAACCGTCTGCTTCCATTTTTTCCGTAACATAGTCGATATGGCTGCAGAAGATTTCACCGGCATTTCCGGTGGCAAGGATCGGCAGACCGCTTTCGACCAACTCTAAAATGCGAGTTTTATAAGGCTGCAATTTTTCAATAACTCGGCGTTGGGTGGACTCGCTCATTGCACCGATATAGATCAGATCAGGGCGATTTTCAACAAAGTATGGTGTGTCAGTAAGGGGAGTCTCAATGAACTGTGCGTCCGGAAGGGTTTGTTTTAAATACGCGGAATTCTGGCTGTCACCGTAAAGTCCGCAGACCTCGGGAAAGAGAATTTCAATAATCATTTATTCATACCCTCCGTCCCTATAGCAATTAATTTGTTTTTTACTACATTTGCTTCACTTAATGAATACGGATCATAAAGCACATAGATATCCTTCGAAAGCGTGGTGTCGATTTGTTCTGCACCGCCAATAAAGGATTCCGTCATAAATACCTTATCCTGAGGAACACCTGCAATCAAGGCACGCAAGAGATGATCCTTACATCTTGGACCTGCAAAGACGATCTGCGCGATTGAGTCGTCAGTTAAATAGGAGTAGTCACAATCATATAACCAGCAAGTGCTTTCGGAGTTTCCGGTATTGTCGCCCTTGTCATCGACCATTATGATCAGCGCTTTATTGTTGCCGGGACAACTTGCTACATAGCTGTAGCAACGGGCGCAGGCGATAGGATTCTGTCCTTTTGCCAGTTGCATGGTAATGGTCAAATCACCGGCAGTGAAATGATCGTACCGGGATTTTACGATTTTGGAACTGTCGAAACCCTTTGCAATTTGGTCATAGCTTAAGCCAAAGGTGTGCAGCAATGCGATGGCTCCGCAGAAATTATAAACATTTACAATGTTATCATTGATCAAATGGTAGGTTTCTTCGATATCATTGTGAACAACAGTAAATGTGTTACTTTCGCGATCGATATTCGTGACCAGAAAATCAGGGGCAGGGGAGGCGAAATCACAATCTGAACAATGCATTCTGCCAATGTGATTATATCGCAGATAATCGCTTTCCAGCTTGCCACCGCACTTCGGGCAGTAGACGATATCCTGCACATACGCTTTGACATCTGACTGGGGCTTGTCAGCTTCCATGCCGAAGTATACGCGGTTTTTGTTGTTCGGTCCGAGTGATGCGCAAATCATATCATCGCCGTTTAAAACCAGCGTGGTGGTCTCAGGGAGTGCTTCGTTGATGATGAAGCTGATAAACTCAGTGTGGGCATTTCGCTTCAATGAGTCGCGCATAATGTTGTTGCAGACCAGATAGTCCGGTGCCATATAGGGATAGATGCGCAGGGAACTGCGTTCATCCACCTCAAGAACCGCGATATCGTTCTTCGGCTTTCCGCTAAAAGAGGAATTTTGCAACAAAATTGTAGCCACACCGGCTTGCACATTGGATCCAATCGAGTTGTTGGTAACGCGATAGCCATTGGCTGTTAAAATAGATGTAATCAGATTGCTGACAGTTGTTTTTCCGTTTGTGCCGGTCACTGCAATTACAGTTTCCGGCTTGGTCAGATGTCCGATAAAATCCTTGTCTATGGTCAGTGCAATCATACCGGGCAGG
>JAGBVD010000141.1 GCA_017630495.1 Oscillospiraceae bacterium | reverse complement strand
CTCAATAAACCAGTCCAGATCTCCATGCACCCGAGAAAGATTCTGCTGCATTTGGGTAAGAACAGTACTATAAAACCAATCCATCTGTCCGTTGGGAAGCTTTTCCTGGGCAACCTTCAAAAGTTTTTCAAAATGGTGCATACAAAAGCCCTTGCCGGCTTCCGCCTTCTTGCGAAACTCCTCGTCTTTGATCAGGTGAAAATAGGTGGCATAATAGCGGTCCATATTGTAGTTTATCTTGCTGCACAAAAAGCAGGTGCTGTTTTTCTGCCGCAGCCATTGCAAAAGGGGCAGCTCCCCTTCCGGCTTTTTGCTGAAAAGCTTTTTCTTCTCCGGGGTGATAAAATTGGTGATTTGGGCATCCAGTTCCCGGCGCATACCCACATAATAGGTCTGCATCATCAGAGCGTTTCCCAGAGAGTTGCCATAATCGTACATCTTCTTATAATGCTGGCGGCAAAAACCCATGGCATCCGTGGCTGCCCGGACATCCGGCTCCATATAGCTGGCGCTGGGACCTAACGCATAGCGGATGGCCTTCTGCTCCACTTGCCGCTCCAAATAGCAAAAAGGACACTCGTCCTCCTTTTCGAAAGCTTCATTTACCGGAATGGTATCCAGATGTTCTTTCATAACCATCACTCCTTTTCGGTCATTTTACCACAAAAAGTAAGCTGTTGCAACAAAAGAAAAGCAGACAAATGCCTTCTCCTCCAGGAGAAGGCTTTAGAAAAGAGCAGGTGCGAAAGCACCTGCTCTTTTTGCTTATTTGGTCTTCTTGTACTGGTAGCTGGACCAGCTGGAGTAAAGCTTCTCGCCGTCCACCGTCTTGTAGGCGCGGATGCGTACATAGTAGGTGGTTTTTGCCTTCAAACTCTTGATGGTGGTCATTTCGGTGTTGATGTCCGAAATGGTGATCTTCTTGGAGGATTTAAAGCTCTTGCTGGTGGAGTACTCGATCTGGTAGCCGCTGGTCTGCTCCGTCTGCGGATTCAGCTTTACATCCAAAGCCTTGCTCTTGGCGCTCAAGCTGCTGATACTGGGCGCTTTGGGCACAATGGTAAAGTACAGCTTCTTCGTGCCGGTGTAGTTTCCTTTCAGCGTTACGGTTACGGTATACTCGCCCACATCCGCTCTTCCGGATTCATAAGCTACGGTGTAATCCGTATCCTTCGTCAACTTCTTACCCTTGTAATCCTTGACCGTTACGCTAGGTGTCCGGGTCGCGCCACTGTAGGTGTACTTGGTGGTGGACAAGGAGAAAGACTTGATCCTATAGATGGTCTTCTCACTGGAGATCTTGCCGCACTCGGCGCACTTTTTCACTACCTTACCGTTTTTCGATGTGGTAGCCTTGGTGGTCTTGGTCTTGTAGTCGTGGGTAATGGATCGCTTCTTGCTGCAGCGGTTGCAGCTGGTATCACAATCGTTTGTATACTTGTGGCCTAACTTGCTGCCGCTGGTCTTACCGCACTCCTTACAAGTCTTGGGCTTGGTGCAGGTTGCAGACTTATACTGGTGCTTAATGGTCCGGGTCTTTCCACAGCGGTTGCAGCTGGTATCACAATCGTTTGTGTACTTGTGGCCCAGCTTGCTGCCGCTGGTCTTGCCGCAGACCTTACAGGTCTTGGCCTTGGTGCAAGTCGCGGAGCTGTACTTATGGGTAATGGTCCGGGTCTTGCTGCAGCGGTTACACTTGGTATCGCAATCGTTGGAATAGCTGTGGGCCAGCTTGCTGCCGGTCTTGCCACAGCCGGAGCACTTGGTTGCCTTGCCGCAGGTCTTTCCTGTGTACTTGTGAGCGGTCTTGGAGATGGTTTCGGTCTTCAAAACCTTGCCGCAGTGCTTACACTTATAAGTCTTTGTGCCGGTTGCGGTGCAGGTGGCCTTCTTGGTCACTGTGCCGCCGTCAGATTCGTGGGCGATCTTTTGGGTGGCTTCTTCGCACCAGCACTGGGTCCAGTGGTGGGTATCATCTGATTTCGGTGCAAAGGTATGTGGTTCCAGATCGATAATCACACCACACTCGCATACCAGCCAATGGTTGTCTGCATCCGACACTCTGGAATAGCCGTGCCCGAAACGATAGTCAAATTCTTCTGTGCCGCAAGCACATTCGCGCCAGTGCTCGTCCTCGTTGTACTTCAGAATGTCAAACTTATGGCCCAGAGCCTCGCCTTCCGTTGCGCCGCAAACCTTACAAGTCTTGGGCGCAGTGCAGGTGGCGTCGGCAAAGTCGTGACCCAGGGCATCGCCCTCGGTTGCGCCACAGACAGTGCAGGTTTTGGGATCGGTGCAGGTGGCATTCGCATAGGAGTGAGTGACCGGGCGGATATCACCGCAGGTTTCACAGCTTTCGTCACAATCGTTTATGTAGGTGTGCTCACAAGTCGCTTTCGGGGTTTGCACGGAAACGATTACAAACTCTTCAAAAATGTATTGCTCATAGTTGTAGACTTGGTAGGGGAGGACCTTAAATTCGCAGAGGGTATCTTCGGGAAGGGGGCAAACGGTGTAGCTGCACTGGTCGGTTTGGCCTACAGACATCCAATCACTGCCGTCACAGCGCATGTAAACGACATAGCCGTGAGCATTGGGATCGGCTGTCCAGCTGATATAGGCGGTGTCTTTGCCTTCCAAAGTAGCTTGTACAGCAAGCGGCTTTTCAAGGGGACACTCTGTGGTAATGGTGATCACGGCCGCTTCACTTTCGGGGAAGTCAAAGCCGTTATAGGTTTGCCATTTAACGACCTTGAAATTGTATTGTGTGCCGGGCTTCAGGTCAGGAATCAAATAATTGTAATTGTCGGTATAAGCCAGGAAGGTGTACTGCTCGGCGCTGAGTTCTTTCATATAGATCCGGAAGCCCCACTGCCCAACAAAGGGATTCTTCCAGTCGGCGATCCATTGCAGCTGCAATGCATTGTAGTTGACCATAGTCGCTGCCAGATTTTCTACTGCCGGCTCCTTTGCCGGGAGAATTGTGTAGTGCTTCTCCACATATCCTGTGTAGTTGCTGTCGGTTATGGCGGAGATCACAACAGTTGCCTGGCCGGGACATTCGTGGTTGTAGTACAGAAGGTCATAGTCAACGCCCTCTGTGGCACCGGGAACAGTTACTGTGGGCATCTTTACAGTGCCATCGTAATCGGTAACTGTGTACTGCAGCTGAATGTCCAGATCCTCCAGCCGGATGGGTTTGATAGAGAAGGCAATCAAGGATTCACAACCCTTGTACTGACCCAGGCCGGAAATGCAGGCAAAAGCGGTGCCGGCATTGATATTATCCTGATAGGTCAGGGTATAATCCACATTTTCCACCAAGGTGATCTCGTCGCCGGAAATGGAGGCGTCCGGGTCGTAAACCACTGTAACAGCGGGTCGGACCTCTTTCCCGGTATAGGTGGTCTCGTAAAACTCCAGAGTGATATTCTCATCAAAGAAGTTTCGGTACTGTGCTGTAAAGGACTGTGTCTCGCAGCCGCAGTTTGTATTGGCACAACGGTACACATAAGTATAATCCCGTTCGGGAAATTCCGGTCTGTCCTGGATGATGGTTTTCACAAGCTTGTGTCCGTCCTGACATATAAACTCAGAAACGGGCTTCATTGTGAAGCCGTTGGAGAGGCAGAATTCTTCGGTATTTACATAGCCGGATTCTGCAGCAGTGCCGGAAGCATTGCTGGTGTAAATCGTGCAGCTTTTTTGCAGATACAGACCGTTTTGGGTACTGCCGTCGTAGCTGCGGTCTTTCAGATTGACATCAGCAGGGAGGATCAAGCTGACCAGCTTGTCGCAACCGATAAACGCGCCCAAATAGATGTATTGGGTGCCGTCGGGGATTTTTATATGCTCCAGATTTGCACAATCCCGGAAGGCATAGGAGCCTACACTGTGAAGGCCCTCCGGCAAGGTGATGGAGGTCAGGTTGCTGCCGGAGAAAGCGCCGTCAGCAATAGAAAGGATGCCCTGGGGAACGGTGTAGCTGGTGACATCGGGCTGCTGGAAGTATTTTACAAATTGGTCATCGGAAAGCAGACCGCCGTTTTCCACGCGGTATGTGGGATTGCCTTCATCGACGGTGATGGCCTTGAAATAACTAAAATCAAAGGCACCGTCATCCAGATAAGAAAGGGATGCCGGCAGATGCAGGCTTTCCAACGCCTTGCTTTCCATAAAGGCATAGTCCAGAATGTTTTCCAAGCCCTCGTTAATTTGTAAGATAAAGAGCTTTTGACAGTACATCAGTGCTTCAAAACCGATGGTCTTCACATCTTTGCCCAATACGATTGCCTGGAGATTATTGTTGTGGGCAAAGGCTGTAGAGCAAATTTCCTGCACGCCGTCGGGAATGATAATAGCTTCTGCCTGGATGTTTTGGGGACAGGCAACCAAATATTTGCCGTCCTGGGAGTATACGATTCCGTCGACGGACTTTAAGTAAGGGCTGTTGGGAGCAACTTCGATACGCTCCAGTTTTTCGCAGTCCTGGGGAATGTCGGTATAGCCGGTAAAGAAATTGCTGCCCCATTTGTCATAGGTAAAGTTAAAGGTGGTGGGCAGGTACAGAACTTTCAGATTGCTGCAACCAGCAAAGGTAGTTGCGGTCATATAGTCTGTGGTTGCAGCAATGCCAACAATGCCTTCACTGAGGGTGAGTGTCTTGATGAAAGTTTTGTTATTGAGGGCGGTCTCCTGAATATATCTTACCGGGTGACCGTCCAAAACGCCGGGAACCACGACGTTTTCTGCACTGCCGTTGTAGCCGGTGATGATAGCTACATCGTCAACAATGGTATAGGTGAAATTCTTGTCGTCGGGGTTGGCGGTGCTGCCCTCTTTATAAAGGGTAGGAGCAATGGGATATCTTGCCCGGAAGGCTTCTGTCTGATGGGCCGGATCAGCGGTGTGGTTGCCAAAGTCGCTGCTGCCCCGAAGGAAATAACTGTACACAGTATCTCCGGCATCCCAGGTAGAGTCCAAATTATAATAGTAGTCGCCCAGCTTGGAAATGTTCCAGGCGTGGGGACCGCCGCCGTCACCGGTGATCACGCGGGTGTCCACATCACACTGTTCCGCCATACGGTAATACAGCAGTGCATAGCCCTGGCAGACGGCAGTTTTGTTCATCATCGCCGCATAAGCGGTATGCTTGAGCATATAGGTGTCATCATCCAGATTGTCGTAATCGTAAGTAACGTTGTCAGTTATGTAATCATAGATCACGGAAATCTTCTGGTGATCTGTCGTCTGTTGTGTAAATCCAAAATTGTCGAGGACCGCGTCCACTGCTTTTGTGAGTTGGTCTTCCTGCTCCTTGGTGGTGTAATAGGTCATATAATAGATGGTTTTATAGCAGTATAATCCGCTGTTTGCATCGTAAAAGCCCATAAAGGAGCAGGCCATTTGCTGCCATACCCAGCGCAGGTAGTCGCCTTGTACGGGAGAATCGGTCTCGGCCAGGGAGTCTTCAAAGAGAGGAGTCAGCCATCTTTCGCTGATGAGCGCTGAAAGGGCATCGTTATCCAGACCGTCGGTTTCCTCGTCGGTATAGAGAGGGTATTTGGATGCGAAATACAGAGTGATCTCGGCCTCTCTGTTTTCCATTCCCTGGGTCAGGGCGGAAACAACCTCATAGTAGTCCTCTGTGCAGGCCTGGGCGATCTCTTCATAAGATTCCCCGGAGGAATACAGCCTGCGGGAATACAGTTTGGGCGTAGATTTGCCGGTCTCTTTGTAAAGAGGATTAGATATGGTGGAAGTCGTTATCCGTACCGTTTCCGGTTGGCTTTCCGCAGCGAAAACCACCGGTAAAACGGAAAGGATCAGGAGGATCGTGAATATCGTACAGACCAGTTTTGTTAAGGTTCTTTTCATAGAATAATTCCTCCTTTAATAGTTGGTTTACCTATACATTTTAAGTATAGTTCCCATCCGTGACTTTGTCAACAAAGCACAGACCAGAATGTATATATTTTTACAAAACAGCTCTATCTGGGCAGTAAAAATATATTGGTAACCCCTATAAGCATAAACCGCCCCAATTTGTGCAGATCGCATAAATTGGGGCGATTCACAAAAAAGCAGGTGGTTTCCCACCTGCTTTTTTATTAGCCCAGGAATTCCTTGGGGTTGACCGGCTCGCCATTGCAGCTGACGCTGAAATGGACATGGTCGCCGATGGCACTTTCCATCAGAGCCGTTGCGCCCACTGTGCCGATGGTCTGACCGGCCGTTACCGTATCCCCGGCCTTGACAGACACCTCTTTGGCAAGGGATGCATATTTGGTAGTATAGCCGCCCTCGTGGCGGATGACCACCGTCATACCCATGGTGTCGTCCTCATAGACGGTATAGACCGTACCGTCCGCCGCAGCGCACACAGCAGTGCCTGCGGCGGCAGCGATATCCGCGCCGTCGTGGACACGCCAATCCCGGGTAGTCTGATTATAGACCAGCGCATCCATAGAATAGTCAGCGATGGTCTCGCCGGATACCGGTTTGGTGACTTTGGATGGCTTTTGGGGATTGGAAACCGTTGTCTGAGGCGGCTCCTCACCACCCTGGGTGGCCACCGCCTCCACATTGCTGTCGGTCTGGTTTACCACACCGGTGGCATCATTGGTAGGCGCCTGCAGCTGAGGCGTCTGTTGCTGTTCATTTTGGTAGTACAAATAGCCGGAAATCCCGATTGCCGCGGCACACAGGATCAGGGCTATGTAGTAGCCCTTGCCGCTGATGCCGCTGAATTTTTTCTTGCTCATTTTTAAGCACCTCCGAAAACCATTATTTCCGGATTTCAGGAAAATAAACCATTTTTTAGAAATTTTCCCACAGGTTTTTTTACATAGTGGCAAAAGGGAGAATCCTACTGTCAATAAACGCAAATCTTTATTGACAAATAGGGTATTTTAGGGTATACCTATAGTATTATATTCGACGCATTTTGCGATCCTTTTACAGAAACGGGGGAGGATAATGTCCAAGGAACTCATCAGACTCCAGGATCTTGTTATGGAGTTCGACGGGGAGCGGATACTTGATGGTATCAACCTCTACATTAACGACAAGGAATTTCTTACACTGCTGGGCCCCTCCGGCTGCGGTAAGACCACCACTCTGCGGATTATCGGCGGTTTTTTAAACCCCACCGACGGCAGGGTGCTTTTTGACGACAAATGTATCAACGATGTGCCTGCCTATCAGCGGCAGATCAACACTGTTTTCCAGCGGTATGCCCTTTTCCCCCACCTGAATGTGTATGACAACATCGCGTTCGGTCTGAAGGTGGCAAAGCTGCCCAAGGAGGAGATCCACGCAAGGGTGCAGGAGATCCTGGAAGTGGTAGGTCTGCAGGGCTTTGAGAACCGGCACATTGATAATCTTTCCGGCGGTCAGCAGCAGCGGGTAGCCATTGCCCGTGCGCTTGTTAACCGCCCCAAGGTGTTGCTTTTGGATGAGCCTTTGGCCGCACTGGATCTGCGACTGCGCAAGGATATGCAGAACGAGCTCAAGCGCATCCAGCAGGTAATGGGTATCACCTTTGTGTATGTTACCCACGACCAGGAGGAAGCCCTTTCTATGTCCGACACCGTTGTGGTTATGGACAAGGGCCGCATCCAGCAGATCGGCAGACCTGAGGATATTTATAACGAGCCGAAAAACGCCTTCGTGGCAGACTTTATCGGCGAAAGTAATATTTTGGACGGTGTTATGCTGGCAGACTACAAGGTCAAGTTCTTCGGACGGACCTTCCAGTGTCTGGATGCCGGCTTTGCACCCAACGAGCCGGTGGATGTGGTTATCCGCCCGGAGGACATCGACTTTGTTCCCCCGGAAGAAGGCCATCTGACCGGCACGGTTACCAGCGTCACCTTCAAGGGCCTGAACTACGATATTATCGTGGATTTCAAGGGCTTTAAATGGCTGATCCAGACAACGGATCACCAGCCGGAGGGCGCAACGGTAGGCATTCGGCTGAACCCGGAAGACATTCATGTTATGCACAAGAGTGAATACTCCGGTATGTTTGGTGACTACAGCTCCTACTCTGCCGAGTATGACGAGCTGACGGAGGATGCCGACGATGAAGAAGAATAAGTCTTTACTTCTCAGCACCCCCTATATTATTTGGATGGTGGTCTTCACCCTGATTCCTCTGGGTGTTGTGTGTTATTACGCACTGACCGATCCGGAAACCGGCGCCTTCACCTGGCAAAACATTCTGGATCTGGGAATGTTTCTGCCCACGCTGGGCATTTCTGTTTGGTATTCCCTGATCTCCGCATTGATCTGCCTGCTGCTGGGCTATCCGGTGGCTTACTTCATCGCCCACCGCACCCCGGTGATGCAGAAGATTCTGTATATGCTGGTGATGCTGCCTATGTGTATGAGCTTTTTGCTGCGGACACTGGCCTGGGTAGGTCTTTTGGAGACCAACGGTATCATTAACCGGTTTTTCGGTCTTCTGGGCATCGGTCCTATGACAATGATCGGCACCTCCGGCGCAGTGGTTTTGGGTATGGTGTACAACTACCTGCCCTATATGATCCTGCCGCTGTATGCCATCATCGTAAAGATCGACAATCGCCTGATCGAAGCGGCGGAAGATCTGGGCTGTACACCGACGCAGGTGTTTTCCAAGGTGGTTTTGCCCCTTTCCATGCCCGGTATTCTTTCCGGCATCACAATGGTCTTTGTGCCTGCAGTGTCCACCTTCTATATCTCCCAGAAGCTGGGCGGCACAGAAACAATGCTCATCGGTGACGTGATCGAGCGGCAGTTCAAATCTGCCGGCAACCCCAATCTGGGTGCCGCGCTGAGCCTGGTGCTGATGCTTTTGGTGTTTATCTGCACCGGCATTATGAATCGCTTTGGCTCGGATGAGGAAGGCGGTGTTGTGGTATGAAAAAAACAACCCGTATTTTCACCATCCTCATCTTCGTATTTCTGTATATCCCTATGGCGGTGCTGATCCTGGGGTCTTTCAACACCGGCAAAAACCTTGCGGTGTTTGAAGGCTTCACCCTGCAGCAATATGCAGAGCTTTTTAAAGACGGAGACCTTTTGGCTCTGTTGGGCAATTCCCTGCTGATCGCCATTTTGTCCACCGCCATTGCCACCGCCTTTGGCACCTTTGCCGCCGTGGGTATTCACGCGCTGAAGCCAAAGATGCGTAAGGCCGTTATGAGCCTTACCAACATCCCTATGACAAACCCGGATATCGTTACCGGTATCTCTCTTTCGCTGCTGTTTGTCTTTGTGGGCACCGGTATGCTGGGCAACAAGCAAAGTCTTAATTTCTGGACACTGCTCATCGCCCACGTCACATTTAACCTGCCCTATGTCATCTTAAATGTGATGCCCAAGCTGCAGCAAATGAATCCGGCGCTGCAGGATGCGGCAATGGATCTTGGCTGTACCCCTGTGCAATCCTTCTTCAAGGTTACCCTTCACGAAATTATGCCCGGTATGATCGCCGGCGCCATTATGGCTTTTACCATGAGTCTGGACGATTTCGTGATCAGCTACTTTGTCACCGGTACGGATTTCGTGACCTTGCCCGTGAAGATCTATTCCTTCACCAAAAAGCCCATCCATCCCAAGATCTACGCGATGTTTACGCTGCTGTTTTTGCTGATCTTTGTGCTGATGGTCATTATGAATCTGCTGCAGCTGCGCGGTGACAAGCGCAAGACCGAAAAGCGGGCCAAACCCGTCAGTCGGAAAATGCAGATGTTTAAGCGGGTCTGTGCGGTTGCCTGCGTTCTGGTGCTGCTTTTTGGTACCGTTGCGCTGATCATCACTACCCGGCAGGATAAGGTAACCCTGAACATTATGAACTGGGGTCAAAACATCGCTGACGGCAGTGACGGAACGATGGATATCATTGCCGAATTTGAGAAGGCTTACCCCAATATTGACGTCAATTACTCCGAATACGCCTCTAACGAGGAGCTTTATTCCAAGCTGTCCACCGGCGGTCTTGTTGTGGACCTGGTCATCCCCTCGGATTATATGATCGCCCGGATGATCAAAGAGGATATGCTGCTGGAACTGGATTTTGACAACATCCCCAATTACAGTAACATCAACACCACCTACAAAAATCAGGCCTATGACCCGGATAACAAGTATTCCGTGCCATACACCTGGGGTACTGTGGGCATCATCTACAACAGCAAATTTGTGGATGAAGCGGATGTTACCGGCTGGGAACTGCTGTGGAATGAAAAGTACGCAGGTCAGATCCTGATGTTCGACAACTCCCGGGATGCCTTCGGTGTTGCCCAGTACAAGCTGGGAATTGATGTGAACACCACAGACAAGGCGCAGTTGCAGCGATGCGCAGATGAGCTTGCCAAGCAGCGGCCTCTGGTGCAGCAGTATGTGATGGATCAGGTCTATGCCAAAATGGAAGAAGGCAACGCCTGGATCGCGCCTTACTATGCCGGCGATGCCATGATGATGATGGACAACAACCCGGACCTGCGATTCTATCTGCCCCAGGAGCAGACCTTCAATCTGTTCATCGACGCAATGTGTATCCCCGACTGCTGCGAAAACAAGGAAGCTGCAGAGCTGTTCATCAACTTTATGTGCGACCCGGAGATCTCCGGCGCCAATATGGACTATATCTGCTACGGCTCTCCCGTTGACGGTGCGACGGAATATATGGAAGATTATTTGGCAGAAAGCGAAGTGATCTATCCCCCTGCAGATGTATTGGAACGGGGTCGCAGCTACGGCTTCCTGCCGGAAGACATCACAAGATATGTAGAAAACCTGTTCCTGAAAGTAAGAGTCAGCTAAATAAAAATGAACTGGCGACCAACCAAGTTGGTCGCCAGTTTCTTATTCAAAGCGGAGCTTGCCGGT
>JAGBVD010000140.1 GCA_017630495.1 Oscillospiraceae bacterium | reverse complement strand
GTACCGCAAGACCTACTGGCACACCAGCTCCCACATTATGGCCCAGGCTGTAAAGCGGCTGTGGCCGGAGGTGCAGCTTGCCATCGGTCCTGCCATCGAAGAAGGCTGGTACTATGATTTCGATGCACCGTTTTCCTTCACTCCCGAGCATCTGGAAAAGATCGAGGCGGAAATGAAGAAGATCTGCAAAGAGCGCATCCGCCTGGAGCGCAGCGAAAAACCCCGTGCCGAAGCCATTGCTTATATGCAGGAAAAGAACGAGCCTTATAAGGTGGAGCTGATCGAAGACCTGCCGGAGGATGCTGTGATTTCCTTCTACACCCAGGGCGAGTTTACCGACCTGTGCGCCGGTCCTCATGTGGACCACACCGGCCGAATCAAGCACAACGGCTTCAAGCTGACCAAGTCCTGCGGCGCTTACTGGCGGGGCGACTCCAGCCGCAAGATGCTGCAGCGTATCTATGGCATCGGCTTCCCCAGTAAGGAAGAGCTGGACGAGTACCTGCAAAAGCAGGAAGAAGCTTTGAAGCGTGACCACAACAAGCTGGGCCGGGAACTGGAATTCTTTACCACCGTGGAAGAGATCGGCCAGGGTCTGCCTATTCTGCTGCCCAAGGGTGCAAGAGTCATCCAGACACTGCAGCGCTGGGTAGAAGACGAGGAGCAAAAGCGCGGCTACCTGCTGACCAAGACACCTTTGATGGCAAAGCGGGATCTTTATAAGATCTCCGGTCACTGGGATCACTATCTGGACGGTATGTTCATTCTGGGCGACCCCTATGACGAAGAAAAGGAATGCTTTGCCCTGCGTCCTATGACCTGCCCCTTCCAGTATCAGGTATATTTGAATCGCGCCCGGTCTTACCGGGATCTGCCTATGCGTTTAGGTGAGACCTCTACCCTGTTCCGTAACGAAGACTCCGGCGAAATGCACGGTTTGATCCGTGTCCGCCAGTTTACCATTTCCGAAGGCCACCTGGTGCTGCGTCCCGATCAGCTGGAAGAAGAGTTCCGGGGCTGTCTGGAACTGGCAAAGTACTGCCTGGAAACTGTAGGTATGCTGGAAAACTGTTCTTTCCGCTTCAGCCAGTGGGATCCTGCCCGGGCCGGCATCAAGTACGAAGGCACTGCCGAGCAGTGGGAACAGGCGCAGAAGGTTATGGGTGACATTCTGGACAACCTGGGCGTGGAATACGAGATCGGCATTGACGAGGCCGCCTTCTACGGCCCGAAGCTGGACATTCAGTATAAGAATGTGTTCGGCAAGGAAGACACCATCGTTACCATCCAGATCGATATGCTGCTGGCCCAGAAATTCGGTATGGAGTATGTGGATGCCGACGGTCAGAAGAAGACCCCTTATATCATTCACCGCACCTCCTTGGGCTGCTACGAGCGTACCCTGGCTTATTTGATCGAGCGTTACGCCGGCGCGCTGCCTCTGTGGATGATGCCCACCCAGGTAAGAGTGATGCCCATCACCGACCGGGCTCACGAGTACTGCAAGGACCTGGTTTCCCAGCTGGAAACCTGCGGCATCCACGCAGAAGGCGACTACCGCAGCGAAAAACTGGGTTACAAGATTCGCGAGGCTCAGCTGCAGAAGATCCCCTATATGCTGGTGGTTGGCGACCGGGATATGGAAAACGGCACCGTTTCCGTCCGTACCCGTAAGGGTGACGATCAGGGCGCAATGACTCCCGACGAATTCATCGCAAAGTGCCTGATAGAAATCGCCTCCAAGAGACAAGAAGTATAATCTATAATGTAAGGGCG
>JAGBVD010000139.1 GCA_017630495.1 Oscillospiraceae bacterium | reverse complement strand
GAATTGGCAGTTTGCCAATGTGGGCAAGGATTATACAAGCCCGCTGAAATTGGTAGACGGACAGGCAACCTGCCCGGTTTGCCGGAAAGCGGTCACCTGGACAGCTTTGGACCAGAAGACCTATAAGGAAGCGGCTTACGGTATTGCTGCCAATGGCGCGCATCTGTATCTGGCAGAAGATATTACCTCCACATCCGGCGAAACATTCCTGACTGCCCCCACGAAAGCAGATCAAGTTGCTTGTCTGCACCTGAACGGACATAAGCTGACATCCACCACAAGCAAGGCAATCTATGGTGATAAAGGTGTGCTCAATGTGATGGGCACCGGCACGGTAGCCGGCTATGTAGGCAGCGCAAATTATTCCGGTACTGTTCAGTTTAACACCACCGGCAGCAAGGGCGTCGTCAATCTGTACAGCGGCACTTACCGCCGCCCGGATAATGCAGTAGATGGCACCTGCGTGATCGCCGTTAGAAACAATGGCGGCACGGTCAATGTGTATAAGGATGCCTATATCGATGCGGGAGAGAATGGCCAGGCCGTCTGGACCGGTCCTTCCAACAGCGTAGACTCTGTGGTTGGCATTTACGGCGCTACGGTGGACGGAGATATTTACCTTAGCGGTGCTTCCCAGACCAAGGGCCATATCAGCAAGCTGATTTTGGAGGATGCAACCGTCAACGGAAATATTGATGTCAACGGCGTCAACACAGTCATTTTGCGCGGAGCGCCTAAGGTGACCCAGATGGATATCGAGAAAACCACCTTGCTGACTCTGGAGGATCTAGCAGACGGAACAGATGTTTCTGTTGTGGCAGATGGCTGTTTCACCCAGGCGAACGAAAATGCGGCCCAGTGGAAGAAGTATTTCAAGGCCATTGGCAAGGGCGCCTATCTGGTGGCGGAGAACAACACCCTGTATTACTCCACCGAGGTCAGAACAAAGAAGATCCTGGTCATTGGCAACTCTATGACTTACTACGGCAAGTATGTTATCGAGAAGGCTAACAGCGTTTTCAGCTTGTCTAAGCGCAGCAATGATCCGGGATATTTAAATCAGGTGTTTAGAGCAAATGGTGTAAAAGCCCAGGTTACTAATTTCACTTATGGCGCACATACGCTGGAGGACTTCTACAGCGGTAGCTGCGCGGCAAATCGCGGACATGACGGCCATAACCATCTGGCGGATTTGACAGACAGAAATTATGATTTCGTCATTTTCCAGGAAGGCTCCGAGGCTGCTGACAATGCCAATATTTTGAGAGAGTGCCGGCCTCTGATGGATATCTTCCTGGAGGCAAACCCGGATACCAAATTCCTGTTTATGGTACAGCCGGTGGTATATACCAACGAGTTTGCCTGGCGCGATACGATTTATGAGTTGGCAGAAAATGGCATTATTGTAGCTGACTGGGGCGCAATGGTCAACGATTTGGTCAACGGTGTTATTTCTGTACCCGGCGGAACCCAGACCTATCACAAATATTCCTTTGTGGTGAACAAGAGCAAGACGGATGGTCGTCACCCCAATGTGCTTGCCGGTTATCTGGCAGCGCAAATGACCTATTGCGCCCTTATGGAGGAAAGCGCAGTGGGGAAGGATTATTCCTTCTGGAATGATGCCAATTTGTATTCTGCCTTTAATATGACCAAATATAAGACAACCTATTATTCCTACGACAGCACTAGGCCGTCCAATACGAACTTTGAGGCGATTTTTGCTTCCGAAGCGGATATGAACGGTCTGCACCAGCTGATCGACAAATATCTGAAGGATAAGAATCCATAACGCACACAAAACAAAGAAGCCGCCCCAAACGGGACGGCTTCTTCTTTTTTCTGGCAAAGCAAGTCGAGGCTACAAAACACGGAGATGGGAATAGGCTGATATGAGGTGATTTTATGCAGTATTGCGCAAAGCGTCCGGCTGCGATGGCGCGTATTTCCGGTGGGGTAGATGCGCCGCAACTGACCGGATGGGTACAGTTTTACCAGGAAAGAGGCTGTGTGTTGGTTGTGGCGCGGATTTCCGGTCTGCCAAAGCAAAGCAAAACAGGATTTTTCGGATTCCACATCCACCAAGGGGAGGACTGTTCCGGAACTGAATTTTCCGGTACGGGGAGTCATTACAATCCAACGCAGCAGCTACATCCAAAACATGCAGGGGATCTGCCACCGCTGCTGGCCTGTGGAGCAAATGCGTATTTGTCTGTGAGAACAGACCGGTTTTCCATCTGCGATATTATTGGGCGGACGGTGGTCATCCACAGTAATCCGGACGATTTCCACACACAGCCAGCCGGCAATGCCGGCGAGAAAATCGCCTGCGGCGTAATTTACAAAGGGCGGTAACAGAGCAGCACCATCCAGCCCGGATGGTGCTGTTTTGCGTAGGCAGAACGTTTTCTTGAAAAAAGCAACGAGATATGTTACACTAAATTAGGAAAAAAGATGCTTGCAAGTGAGAAAAATAGACAAAAGACAAGAAACTTTCCCTCGTGGGTATTTTGCTCTTGACGACGGATTGGATGGTATCAAACATAGATTGGGGGGTACTGTAAAATGAAGTGGCTGAAAAAAGGTTTGTTTCTGTTGATTGTAATTAGTGTGGTTACAGTGATTGCAGGCTGTACAATTTGGCAGGATGCTGCACCGGAAGAACCTGTGCCGACGAAAGACCCTGTGGAAGAGGCGTACAAAAAGGATCCTGCCAGTTTCGTGGAGTTTTCCCGTAGTACGGAGCCCCGTCAGAAGTTTGTTTCCGTCCAGGAGTTGCTGGAATATGAATCCCAGTATGCTGATTGTAACAGCACATGGTTCCGGGATCAGCTATCCGGAGAGGACCTGGTGATTTACAACAGCTATCTTTATGCATTGGAAAATCGCTTTATTTACTTTAATATGTATGTGGAGGACAACGATAAGGATTTTTCCTACATCCGGGAAATGGTGTCCCTGGACTCTCCTTTTTTGGAGCAAAACTATTCCGACTATGAGTACACTTGGAAGCGACCCACCAACTACATCGGCGAGCAAATCAGATTCAGCATGGAGCAGTTTACCGACAGCCGCTGGAAAATGAAGATGGAGGCACTGAATAAATGCCGGCAGATCGTGGAGAATATCCCGAAAAAATGCAGCACCCAGCGAGCAAAAATGGAATACCTATACGACTATGTCTGCGACAATGTGGAGTATGTGGACTACGAAAGTATGGTAGACGAAAGCTATTTCTATGACGCAGTCTGCAAGGGAGAAACGGTTTGCGACGGTTACAGTAATATGCTTTTGATACTGTTTCGTTTGATCGGTGTGGAATGTTGTGAAGTGATGGCAAACGGTGAAGAGGGCCAGGACGGTCATACCTGGGTAGTGGCAAAGCTCAATGATTTGTTTTACAATTTTGACCCCACTTACGAGGACACCGATGAGGTCAAGTCTGACAAGCGCAGATACTTTGGCTTTTCAGATCAGCTGGTCAGTATGAAAACACTGGAGTACGAAGATATGCGGCCCAAATGTACTGATACCTCCAGAGATTTTAACTATGCGGACATCGTTGTCAGCAGTTTTACTGACAAGAGCGCGGTGAAAGAGATTGCGGCGCTTGCAGAAAAAAGGCTTGCCAATGGAAAAAAGAAAACTCTGGTTGGCGTAAAAGGCTCAGTGCAGGAGAAAGAGTACGACCGGTTTTTTGACCGATTCTTTGTTTATGCCAAAAAGAGCAAAAAGATATCCATATCCGTCAGCAATATGCGAAACGGCACTTTGGT
>JAGBVD010000138.1 GCA_017630495.1 Oscillospiraceae bacterium | reverse complement strand
TCCGGTGCGTCCTCTACCAAATAGGTATCATAAGGTGCGCCGCAATTACCCATTGCCGTGCGGCTTTCCCGAATGGCATTCATAGGCGCGGTATCGGCAAACATATTTTCATAGCTTTCAGCATCGGCAAAGAATACCACCTGCGCCGGGGAATCCTTCCGGGCAGGCACATCGCAATCATATACCTGTTTCATATGCCGGAAGGTTTCCATCAGCAGCGGGTCGTTGTACCAGCCGCCCCACATATCAAACCACCAGATCCCGGTGCCCTTGGTGATTTGGTGACAGAAGCACTTGCGCAGTGCCTGCCGGGAAAGCTCCGCCGTTGGCGGACCGGCCCACACGCTGTCTGCATAGATATCTTCCGGATACCTTCCGGGACGGGCCCGCTGCATACCGGTGGTCAGATACGTGCGAATGTCGCACTCCAAAAAGGGCAGTTTGCCGTGGCCCTTGACAGAATCTATGGGCATCATATCTGCCCAATCCTTTCCCAGGGGCCGTCCGCCGGTGTAGGCATTGGGGGAGGAGAAGTAATCCAGGTTAGGACTGTGTAACAGTTTGTGTAGCGCGCAGTTGCCGTAAAGGGCGGTCTTGGCTTCGAATACATAGCCGAAGAATGTGCCCACCACTTGACAGTAGTCTGTCTGTTCCTTAATGATTTTGGCAAAGTAATCGGCACAGTCTGCCAGCGCATCGTTGACAAATCTGGCATAGCGCTTGGCATTTTCCGAGGTTTGCAAAAGGCTGTCCTTATAAACATATTCTTCCTGGCTGGGCAAAACCGCATCCTCTATATCGTAATTTGCCTTTGCCCAGCGACGGTAAGGCTTCTGAGCTGCCGGACAGAGATCGCCACCAAAGTAGGGGTAGATCCACTCCTGGGTCTGTCCGGCACAGAACATCCAGCCACCGATCCGGCTGGCGTAAGGCGCGGCCTTCATATGGTCAATGGCTTGCGCCAGCAGTTTTCCTCCGTCAGCGCGAAAGGCTTCGCTATAAAGCGCTTCTCGTTTTTGTCCACCGGGCAGACGGATGGTGTCCTCCGGGTGACTGTCCACCCACCATTTGGGCATAGAAATGTAGATCCGGGGGAAGATCACTGCATCGGGGCAATCTGCCAAAATACGGTTGACCGCATTTTCAAACTCGGAGTAATCCGGATGCTCCGGGTCTTCAAAAATACCCACATCAAAGGGGGTAAACCCGGTGGTGGGGTTGATGGGCGCAGAAGTAAAGGAGGCGTTGACAAAGAAAATGTTGTAGCCGGCCTTCCCAAAATCCTGATAGCCGCTGCGCTCCTCAAAGTAGGTGGTGTAAGCCATTGCGGCCACCGGGGCATCCTCCAAGAACAGTGTTGGCGTACCGGAAAGAACGCGCACAGCGCTTTTTAGCATCATTTTGCCTCCTTTTTGGCACACTCTACGGCCTTGCGGATGTTCCAGTTGTTGCGCTGGAGATAGGAAACGGCGGTTTCCTGGTCGCAACAGAGAATTTCCGTTACGATGCGCACCACCCGACGCTGCAGCTTTTCGTTGGAGGGGGCAAGGTTGATCATCATATTTTCATAGACCTTGCCGGTTTTTGCCATGGCGCAGGTGGTCAGCGCGTTGAGAACGATTTTTTGGGCAGTGCCGGCCTTTAACCGGGTAGAGCCGGTAAGCACCTCTGCGCCGGTGTCGGTGAAGATGCCAATATCGGCACAATTTAGCACCTTGGTGTCAGGATTATTGCAAAGGCCAACGGTAACGCAGCCGATTTCCTTTGCTTTTTCCAGCACACCGACTACGAAAGCCGCATTGCCGGCAGCGGAGATACCCACCACCACATCGCCTTCTTCAATGCTGTACTGCTTTATGATCTCCACGCCTTTTTCATACTTATCTTCTTCGTTTTCACCGGCCTTAAACATCCGTTCTTTGCCGCCGGCGATGATACCCACCACCTGGTCATAGTCCACACCGAAGGTGGGAGGACATTCGGAGGCATCCAGAACACCCAGCCGCCCGGAGGTGCCTGCGCCTACATAGTAAAGGTGATGGCCTTTTTCAAAGGCGGCGGCAATGGCATCAATGGCCTTGGCAATGTCCCGAAGGGCATTTTCAGCGGCCCGGACCGCATCGTAGTTGGCGGTAATGACCAAACGGGCCATTTC
>JAGBVD010000005.1 GCA_017630495.1 Oscillospiraceae bacterium | reverse complement strand
AGACTCCCGTCACAGTGAAGACGGACTGAGCATTCGCCGCCGCCGGGAATGTCTGCAGTGCCAGCGTCGGTTTACCACCTATGATGTGGTGGAAAGCCTTCCCATTATCGTTGTCAAGCGGGACGGCTCCCGTCAGACCTTTGACCGGAACAAGATCCTCAACTCCATGATGCGCGCTTTTGACAAGCGGCAGGTGGATGTGGCTGATCTGGATCGGATCACCACCGAGATCGAACAGACCATTCAGAACTCCCTGGAGCGGGAGGTCAGCACCGACAAGATCGGCGCAATGGTGATGGAGCGGATTAAGCCCCTTGACGAGGTTGCCTACATCCGGTTTGCCTCCGTTTACCGCCGTTTCCAGAATGTCAACGAGTTCATTTCGGAGATCAAGGATTTCCTTAAGAAGAAATAAGCCAAAGCGGGCGATTTGGGTCGCCCGCTTTTTCTGCGCAAAAAATCAGCCACCCAGAGGTGGCTGATTTTGCATTTATAAGAATTACGCGTGTCTGCCTTTGGAGAGAATGAGGTTGGTTATGATGCCCAGGATCAGAGCACAGGCGATCGTGGTAATGTAAACATCGCCGATGCCCATAGCCATGCCACCGATGCCGGGAATCAAGATGGCGGCAGCGGTAAACAGGTTTGCGTTATCCTCAAGATTTACCTTTTGGATCATCTTCAAGCCGGAGCAGGCAATGAAACCGTACAGGGTGATGCAAACACCGCCCATAACGCAGCCGGGAATGGAATCCAGGAATGCCACAAAGGGGCTGAAGAAGGAGATGACAATGCACAACACAGCGGCGGTGGTGATAGTCACCACGGAGGCGTTACGGGTGATAGCGATGCAACCAACGGACTCGCCGTAGGTGGTGTTGGGGCAGCCGCCGAAGAAAGCGCCAACCATAGAACCAACGCCGTCGCCCAGCAGGGTGCGGTGCAGGCCGGGGTTCTCCAACAGGTCCTCGCCGATAATGGAGGAAAGGTTCTTGTGGTCTGCCAAGTGCTCAGCGAATACGACGAAGGCGACGGGGATATATGCGACTGCAACAGTAGCCAAATAGGGCAGCTTAAACTCTTTAACGCCCTTTAAAGCCTTTATTAAAGTGAATTAGGGAACTGCCAAGAATGTGTTAAGGGTAACGCCGTCTTTCACTAAGTTAGTAAAAGGTGTAACATCAAGAACCTTCAAAGCGGCAATATCAGCATTGTGTCCAATAATTGTCATAATGCCGGCAACAGCATAGCCGGAAAGAATACCAATAATGAAAGGAATCAGCTTTGCCATCTTCTTGCCGTAAGTGGAGACAAGAACTACAACAAAGAAAGTAACCAGAGCGCAAGTAAAGGATGCCCAGGAAATACCGCTGCCCATAACATAATAGGTGTTAAGACCAAACTGTGTTGTTTCACCATAAGAGAAAACATCGCTAACAGCTGCACCAGCAAGGGACAGACCGATCAAAGCAACGGTGGGTCCAATAACAGCGGGGGGCATGATTTTGTCGATCCACTTAACGCCAGCAAACTTAACGACCAGCGCAATGATTACATAAACCAGACCTGCGAAAATCGCACCAAGGACAAGGCCGAGATAGCCAACGGTTATACCGCCGGCGAAGGCTGCAGTCATAGAACCGATAAAGGCGAAGGAAGAGCCCAGGAACACGGGGCTGCGGAACTTGGTAAACAGCTGGTAAACCAGAGTGCCGACACCAGCGCCCAGAAGAGCGGCTGCCGGAGACATGCCGTTACCGACAATGGCAGGAACAGCGATGGTTGCTGCCAGAATTGCCAAAACCTGCTGGAAAGCAAAGATCAGCATCTGGCCAAACTTGGGTTTGTCGTTGATACCATAGACAAGATTCATTGTTTTTCCTCCAAATTATTAAATTTTTATTAACCTT
>JAGBVD010000137.1 GCA_017630495.1 Oscillospiraceae bacterium | reverse complement strand
CAGGGCGCTCCGGACCTAAAACCGCCACATTTTCAAATTTCCCCTTTGGTCCAACCACCGTTAAACGCTCGTTGGCCAGAAACTGCCCCGGCTGGGAAAGAGGACGCTTTTCGGTCAGAGCGTGGCCAAAAAGCGCCTGGGCCTGGGCCTTTGTAATGTGCACATGGCGGCCGGAGGCCTCCAACGGCACAAATATTCTCCTTATCACCTGCTGGGCCAAACGCTCCATACTGTTCCCTCTTTCACATTCCGGCTTTTTCCCGGATCATCAAAATATACACCATGCTGCTCATCCGGTTCAGCGCCCGGATAATGTCCAACCGCTCCGGCAACGCCGCCACCGCCTTCAGCTCCCCTTGCCGCACAGCGCACCGCAGGCGGTTGAGCTGCAAGATCACTTTTCCGTCCGCTACGGAGGGCATAAAGTGGGGCTGACCGTAAAATTTTTGGGGCAGGTGGCTGTGGCTGCGAAGCTGATCCTGGTCAAGACCGCACAGCGTTTCCGACTGCACCGGCTCATTGAGCACATCGCAGGCCACCAGCTTCCGGGCCAAATCCAAAATCTCCTGCAGCGGACCTGCCAGCTTTGGCACATCCAACTGACACAGCAAAATTTCCGCTTCTAAACTGTCCATCGCGCCCCGGAAAAGGATCCGGGGGTGGGTCTTGCTGACCAAAACATCGCCATTAAGGTGTGTCATATGCTCTGGCTTCTCCCCTTGAAAACCCGGCGGCGGCAAAATCTCAATATGCTCCCGGGAAAGAAAATCTCTGGCCTCGTCTGTCAGCCGGTCTCCCTCGCCCAAGTAGAATATCCGTTTGCCTTCCCGGTTACGAAGGTTATCCTTTACTGCCTGTAAATGGTACAGCATTACTTACTGCTTGCTGTGCCGCCCTGGGTCAGTCTGCCCCCGGGCAAAATGGCATCCACCTCGGTGTGGGGGCGGGCAATGACGTGGACACTGACCAGCTCTCCCACTTTTTCTGCCGCAGCCGCGCCGGCATCGGTAGCCGCCTTCACCGCGCCCACATCACCCCGGACCATCACGGTCACCAAACCGCCGCCTACCTGCTCTTTGCCCACCAACTGCACATTGGCAGACTTGACCATCGCATCCGCGGCCTCCACCGCACCTACCAGGCCCTTTGTTTCGATCATACCCAAAGCATTTGTGTTCATAACTTTCATCCTTTCCTATCCAGTTGTTGTAAGATTTTCGTTGCCAGAATTTCCACTAAACTATCGTCCAAGTCCGGTTTTTGAGGAGCTTTTTCCGCATCCCAGGCCACCCTGCGAATGTTGATCAGGTCCATAGGCGAGATGTTATTGGAAGAGCTGCTGCCGCCCACTGCGCCGCAACCCAAGGTCAATGCCGGGAACAGCGCGGTGGTTGCACCAATACCGCCCAAAGCCGCCGGGGTGTTCACCAAAAACCGGGACACCGGCACTTGCAGGGCAAATTTCCGGATCACATATTCCTCCCGGGCGTGGATGGCGAAGGTATGGCCGCTGCCTTCGTGCTCAAGCACCTGCACCACCTTCTGCAGCACCGCCTCCTCGCTGTCCATCACAAAAAAGGCCAGCACCGGACAAAGCTTTTCCATGGAGTAAGGCCGGGTCGGACCTGCCTCCTGCTCCCGGGCCATCAGAATCTTCGTATCCCGGGGCACGGAAAAGCCTGCCAACTGGGCCAAATAGGTAGCGGATTTTCCCACCACATCAGGACTTAATGCGCCGTTGGGTTTAAACAGCCGTTTGGCCAATGCCCCGGCCTGGTTTTCGTCCATCAGGTAAATGCCCCGTTTTTCTCCTTCGGCCAGCACCTGCTGTTCCAATTTCTTTTCCACAATGATACTCTGCTCCGAAGCGCAGACCGTTCCGTAGTCAAAGGTCTTGGAGCGCACGATACAATCCAGCGCATAGCCCACATCTGCGCTATGGTGGATATAGGCCGGGCCGTTGCCTGCGCCTACGCCAATGGCCGGTTTGCCGGAGGAATAGGCCGCCTTTACCATCGCCGGGCCGCCGGTGGCCAGAATCATACCGGTTTTTTCGGCACTCATCAGCTCCCGGCAGCCGTCCAGGCTGGGAATCGTTAAGCTCAATACGCTCCCCTCCGGTGCGCCGGCTGCCTGGGCGGCCTTTGCCACGATCTCCACCGCCCGAAGGGTACAATTCAGTGCTTTGGGGTGTGGCGAAAACACGATGCTGCAGCCGGCTTTTAAGGCGATCATTGCCTTATAGCACACGGTGGAGGTAGGGTTTGTGCTGGGCACAATGGCAGCAATGACACCCACCGGCACACCGATTTCCCATAGTTTTTCCCCGGTAGATTCTTTTAATACCCCCACCGTTTTCATATCTTGGATTGCCTGCCAAAGAGTTTGGGAGGCAAATTGATTTTTGATAATCTTATCCTCGGCATTGCCAAAGCCGGTCTCTGCCACCGCCAGTTCCGCCAATTCCAACGCGCTTTTATAAAAGGCCTGGGACACCGCCTGCACGATTTTATCTAATTGCTGCTGGTCCATTTGGGCCAGTTTCTTTTGAGCCTCGGCAGCTTTGGCGCTCAAAGTCCGCGCCTCCTGCCGGGCCTGCAGATCTTTATCCAGCTGCATATTCCGCTCCTTTCGGTCTGTCTGCCACTTCCGCCACCGCCTGGGCAAATGCCGCGCAGGCAGCCTGGCAGGCAGATTGGGTTCCGCTGAGTAGTCCGCCTCCAAAATTGGTCTCGCTGGGGGGCGCATATAGTTTACATAACTTTACATCCGCTGCCTTGAGTGCCGCATCCATTGCGTACATACTTTCCAGCGGCGGCGCGATGAGATAGGCAAGGGGTGTTCCCTCCTCCACACCGGCTTCTTTCGCTAAAAATGCACCGCTGCGGCTGACCGTATGGGCAAGATAGGTTACATCGTTGACACTTTCAAAGCCGATATGCTGCAGCGCTGACAGCGCCGCCTCCATGCCGCTGCGCACCGCCCCGGGGGTCGCCCCGGCCAGAATGCCGATGACCTCCCCGGCATAGGGGGTGGAGGCATTTGCCGCCCCGGCATAAAAACTGCGCCCGTAGCAGACCTTCACCTCTGCCGCTTTGGTAGCCTCGTCCAGGGCAATATAGGTGGCATCGTCACTGTCGGTGGTGAGCATTCCCAAGGAAGGGTATCCCTTGGGCGCGCCCAAGCCTTTGCATAGAGCCGCAGATGCATTGGCCAGATACTGCACCGCCAGCACCTTCACCGGAATCATATTTTCTCCTCCAGATGCAGGCCTACCCCGGAAACTTTTCGTTTCAAAATGGTCTCAATAAGGTCTGCAATAAATGCCCCGGCCTCCACCGCAGGCGTACCCTGGGCGTGAATGTTGGACACCACCGTCCGGGAGGATTCCGACACCCCGGTATGGGGTTTGTAGGTGATATAAGCAGACATACTCTTGTCTGTGACCAATCCCGGCCGCTCCCCTACCAGTACGCACACCAGCTCACAGCCGGTCACATCCCCCACCGCATCTCCTGCGCCTACCCGGCAGTAGCGGACAAAAATACCCTTGCCGGTTTCAATACCTTTCAGCTTCAGACCGTCCCGGATGGCTGCCATACAATCCGCTGCGTTTGCCAAAATGGCCGCAGAGGAAAGGCCGTCGCCCACCACGATCTGTACCCGGGGCGCACCGGCCACCGCGGTGCGGATTTTGCTTTGATTTTCCTCGTCAAAGCACCGTCCCAAATCCGGACGGGTCAAATATTCGTCCTTATCCTTGCATTTGGTCTGCACCGCCACCAAACCGTGCTGTTGGGCATAGTCCTCCGGCACTTGGGAGAACACCGCATCCTGAGCCGCCGCGTGGTCTGCCCGGAAGCGGAGCATGGTCAAGGTCTTATACCGGGGACCTGCCCGGCCGCTACCCAGCCGCGCCGGTGTCTTTTCCTTCAAGCGGCGAAATTTTTCTCCATCCGCGGCACCTTCCACAAGGTATAGCTTTCTTAAGTCCAGCTGGGAAACATCTTCCACAAAGTCCCCGTCCTGATAATGGGTGTCCTTAGCCTCCGGGCCGGGATTTGCCGGTTTATAGTCGCTGGCTTTGACCATCGGCTCGTTTCCCATATCCTGCAAAATTTCCGCAATGAGGCTTGTCAGTTCTTGCTTGTTCACATCCGCACCCCCTTAAAAGAGCAACGAAGAGCCGTCGCCGGCCTTTGGCGTCAGCTTGCCGTTTTCCATAAAGCCCATTTTCTCCCGCCACTTTTGAAACTCCGGAATTGCGGTCTTGCCGGTCAGTTCCCGCAGCGTCGCTGTCTCCCGGAAGCCGGTGGT
>JAGBVD010000136.1 GCA_017630495.1 Oscillospiraceae bacterium | reverse complement strand
TTACGCTCCCTGGTCCGGCAGACCTATGTCCGGCAAGATCGAACTTTGCTGGAACGGTCGGGACATTACCATTGAGCGAAGCTCCAATCCCCGGACACCTTTGGGAGATTTCCGGGCTTATGAAACCGCAACGGGCGTGGACGTTCCGGAACTGACTGCCGCCAACTGCGGCCAAACCCTTTTGGGTGTGGAGCGCAATGTGTTTGTACGAGCCGGTTTCTTAAGGCTGGCTGACCTGCCGGTAACCCAGGACGACGCTCTGCGCCGCAGACTAAACAATCTGGTAACCACCGGCGATGAAAGCGGCGATGCCGATAAGCTGAATCAAACCCTGCGGGATTTGAAGAACAAGTGCCGCTCCAACCGGGCCAATGGCCTGATTCCCGAAGCAGAAGCGGAACATAGCAAACTGCAAAACCAGCTTTGGGAACTGCAGGAACTGCAGACCAAGACCCAGAATCTGGAAATCCGCCGGGAGCAGCTGGAAAACCAGCTGGCCGCCCTGGAAAACCACAAACAGGCTCTGCAATACGCAGCGGCCCAAAAGGATGCCCAGCAGGTACAGCAGGCCAAGCAGGCCGCAGCGGATGCCCAGGAAAAGGTGGATACCCTAGCCGATGCCACCTCTACCCTGCCCTCCCGTGAGGAAGCCGAAGCAGCCTGCCGCCAGGCAGAGGCCTTGCAGGCGCAAGGCAATCTGCTGCTACAGCAGCAGCAAACTCTTCCCCAAAAGCCGGTTGGTCCTTCTACGCCTGCCTGCTTTGAAGGCAAAACACCCCAACAGGCAGTGGAAGCTGCTACAGCAGACTTTGAAAACTACAGCACACTGACGAAAAAGCAAAAAACAGCAACCGCAGCCACCATTTGGATGGCGCTTCTTGCCGTTTTGTGCTGTGGTTGTATTGTGGCAGGAAAGCTGTTTTTGGCCACATACTTTATGCCGGTGATGATTGGCGGCGGCGTTGTCTGTCTGGTTGCCTTAATTATGCTTTTTGTCAGCATCGGCAAAAACAGCAAAGCAAAAACCGCTTTGCAGCAGCTGCTTGGTCGCTATAGCGGACAGACCCCGGACGGTTGGATTTCCGCAGCGGAGCAATATGCCGAAGTGGTGGCGCAGTACGAAAATGCGCTGGAAAGCTACCATAACCAAGCCGGCGCATTTTTGCAGCAGCAGGAAAACCACCAGGCGCAGCTTTCTGCCTTTGCCGGTGAGCAGACCCTCTCCGAAAAGCAGGCTTATTTTGAAAAGGCCGCCTCCCTTTGGCAGGCGCTTGACCGGGCCAGGGAGGATCTGCAGCAGGCGCAAAACCATGCGCAGAGCTTGTCTGCTATGGCAAAGACCGCTGCAAAACCGGAAAGACCGGACACGCTCACCTATGACGAGCCGGAGACCGATGCCCGTCTGTATGATACAAAACAGGCTTTACAGCAGACTATTGAGCAGCTTGCCCAGGCCAAAGGCCGTATGGAGGCATTGGGACAGCCTGCCGCCATTCAGACAAAGCTGGATGCAGTCAGCCGCCGCATCAGCCGGTTGGAAACCTACAACGCGGCCATCGAACTTGCCCAGGATGCCCTTTACAAAACCACCCTGGCATTGCAGCGGCGGTTTGCGCCCCGGATCACCAAAATCACCCAGGAGCTGTTTTCCAAGCTGACCGACGGTCGTTATCAAAAGATTACCCTGGACGAAAAAATGGACTTGTGGACCGCCTCTGTAGATGAGGTAAATACGAAGGAGCTGCGCCGCCGCAGTGATGGCACCATCGACCAGCTATATCTGGCGCTGCGTCTTGCTGTGGCCCGGGAATTGACCCCGGAAGCGCCGCTGGTGCTGGACGATGCACTGGTGCGTTTTGACGATGTCCGCCTTGCAAAGGCAATGGAGATCCTGAAAGAAGAGAGCAGTCAAAAGCAGGTCATTGTTTTCACTTGCCAAAGCCGGGAAACATCCCTTACTTGATCTCATAAAGTATATACGGAGGTGTAATATATGGAGCTACAGTTAAGAGAAGTTACATATTTGGCCGTGATCATTCGTATCTTCGCATCGGTGCTGACCGGTGGTCTGATCGGTATGGAGCGAGAGCTGAAGAGCCGCCCTGCCGGTCTGCGGACATATATGGTGGTGTGTCTGGGTGCTTGCCTGGTCATGCTGACAAACCAGTACATTTTCCAGACCTTCGGTACCGGTGATCCGGTGCGTATGGGCGCGCAAGTGGTCAGCGGCATCGGTTTTCTGGGCGCAGGCACCATTATGGTGACCCGTCGTAATCAGGTAAAAGGTCTTACCACCGCAGCCGGTCTCTGGACCGCAGCCGGTGTGGGTCTTGCCATCGGCATTGGCTTTTATGAAGCAGCCCTCGTAGGTGCTGTAGCCGTATTTTTGGTGATGACCACCATCCAGTTCATCGACAACAACGTTCAGCGCAAGAGCAAAATGCTGGAGGTTTATGTGGAACTGAAAAGCGACTGTTCTCTGGGCCAGTTTTTGCGGCAGCTCCGGGAAATGGACATTGCCATTATGGACATCCAGCAGGAGCAGGGTACAGAAAACCCCGAACAGCAGGAAGTCCGGGCATATTTTGCTTTCCTGAAGCTGAAAAAGCGGCAAAGCCACGCCGAAGTTTTGGAAAACATCGGCTCAATCCCCGGCGTCCACTATATGGAAAAGATTTAAACAAAAAGAGCGTTGCCCATTGGCAACGCTCTTTTTATCGTTAAATTTTAGCCTTTTTCCAGAGCCATGGTGATGGTGATCTGGTCGCAAACCTCGGAAGGTCCAAAGTACTGGATTGCGCCGGGGTAGACATAGTCAGTCTCAATCGCCCACTTTTCTCTGTTCTGGGCGAAGAAGGTGAAGGGCTTGCCGTCCATCTCTACCAGAGCCTTCCGGATAACGGGCTTATCCTCACCGTTTCTTCTTTCGATGTTCATCATCTTGGTGATGGGCATACCGCCGGCAACCCACTGCTCAGCAGGCTTAGAAAGGTTGGAAACCTTGGACAGGTAGCCGGTGTAACCGTACTGGATCAGCATGCAGGCATTGTAACCCAGGCTGTAGCAGTAGTCAGCATCGAAGTTGGAGGGGAAAGCACAGCGGCCTTCGAAGCCCAGGAAGTGATGCAGCGGAGTAAATACGCCGTTGTAAGTACCGGCAGCCTTACGGGCTTTCAGGTTCTCCTTAACCATCGCGGAGAACAGCTTTTCGGACTCAATGAAGGAAACCTGCACATTGCCGTGGGGATCCCGCTCCAGGAACAGCTGCTGCTGAATGCTCTCGGGAACAACCTTGAAAACATCCATTGCTTCCTTGGAAAGACCGTTTTCAATGAAGGCATACTTCTCTGCCCAGCTTTCCAGAGCATTAAACTTGGCGGTGTTCTCGCCGGCCAGCAGTTCGTTGATCTCGGCGATCAGCATAGAGAACTCGGGAACGAATTCCACAACGCCTTCGGGGATAATAGCAACACCGAAGTTCCAGCCCTTGGCGGCGCGGTTTGCGACGGAGTCAGCGATGTAATCCGTGATCTGTGCCAAAGACATCTTCTTTTCTGCGATCTCTTCACCCAGCAGGCAGATGTTGGGATGGGTCTGCAGAGCGGTCTCCAGGGCAACGTGAGAAGCGCTGCGGCCCATAACCTTAATGAAGTGCCAGTATTTCTTTGCGGAGTTGGCATCACGCTCGATGTTGCCAACGATCTCGCTGAAGGTCTTGGTAGCGGTATCGAAGCCGAAGGAGCACTCGATGTCCTCATTCTTCAGGTCGCCGTCGATGGTCTTGGGGCAGCCGATGACCTGGATGCCGGTGTTGTTGGCAGCAAAGTACTCGGCCAGCAGTGCGGCATTGGTGTTGGAGTCGTCGCCGCCGATGATCACGATGGCGTTGATACCGTGCTTCTTGCAAACCTCTGCGGCAATTGCAAACTGCTCCTTGGTCTCCAGCTTGGTTCTGCCGGAGCCGATGATGTCAAAGCCGCCGGTGTTGCGGTAGGCATTGATAAATGCATCGTCAAAGATCACATAGTCGTCTTCCAGCAGGCCGATGGGGCCGCCCTTGAAGCCGTAAAGTACATTGTCCTTGTCCGTTGCCTTCAGCGCATCATACAGGCCGCAAATAACATTGTGGCCACCGGGTGCCTGACCGCCGGACAGGATTACGCCCACTACCTGCTTCTTGGCAGGTGCGGTGTTCTGACCCTTCTGGAAGGTGATCTCATTCTTGCCGTAAGTATTGGGGAACAGTGCCTTGATCTTTTCCTGATCCGCAACACTCTGGGTTGCGTCACCGTTCTTTACACAGATTTCAGAAACGCCGTTTCTCAGCATACCGGGCAGCTTGGGCTGGTACTGATAACGAGCG
>JAGBVD010000135.1 GCA_017630495.1 Oscillospiraceae bacterium | reverse complement strand
TTATAGCCGTTGGCAAAATGCCAGATGGTTTGCCCGTGTTTTCCCAGCCTTCGTTTCAACACGGAAATATCCGCTTTTGCCAAATCTCCAATGGTGTAAATGCCCATTTGATTGAGCTTCTTTTGTGTTGCGCTGCCTACCAGGAATAAATCCCGCACAGGAAGCGGCCACATCTTCTGCTCTATTTCCTCTGGAAACAAGGTATGTATCTTATTAGGCTTTTCAAAATCACCGGCCATTTTCGCCAACAGCTTATTGGTGGAAATGCCGATATTGACCGTAAATCCCAGTTCCTCAAAAATCCGCTGACGCATCTTTTCCGCCGCCAAACGGGGCGCGCCGAAAAGCCGCTCCGTACCGGTCATATCCACCCAGGCCTCATCAATAGAGTACTGCTCCACATTGGGGCTGAACTGTTTGAGCATCTGTACAAAGTGTCGGGAGGCTTCCACATAAAGACCGTAGTCCGGCGGCACGATCACCAACTCCGGGCATTTCTCCAGTGCCTGAAACAATGGCTCACCGGTTTGGATACCGCATTTCTTTGCCGGGGTACTTCTGGCCAATATAATACTGTGACGGGATGCCTTATCCCCGGCCACCACAGAGGGAATCTCCCGCAGGTCGGTTTCCTCTCCCAGCACCTTCAGCCGATGCACTGCCGTCCAGGACAAAAAGGCGCTGTTGGCATCCACATGAAAAACAATCCGTTGTGCCATATCAGTACACCTTTCTCATTAGCTGCCAGCTGTGGCTGCGAATAGTAAATTTCAGTTCAAACAGCCTTTTCTGCCCCTCTATGGTCGCACGGCACAAAAACACCCAGGCCTCAATGCCTACATACTGCACCGGTTTGCTGCTGACCACCTCGTCAATATCCACCCGAAGAAGCTGATGCTTCTCATCCTCCATACGAAACCGAAGGGGACGAATGTCGCCACTGGCGCTGCATACCGCAATCACATCCACCGGACAAATCTTTTGTTCCATAGCGCTCCCCTTCCTTTTTTCTTTATTATAGTACATTTGTTCGCATTTATCAAGAGGAATTTTGTGGTTGTTTCTTTCCCTTTTTTCTGCTATACTGATCCATAGTAAAGGAGGGTTATATGTGCTGAAATATAAATGCCTTGTGCTGGACCACGACGATACAGTAGTCCAAAGCGAAGCCACCATCAACTACCCATATTTCTGCTACATCCTCGATCAATTTCGTCCCGGCAGCACCATCACCCTGGAAGAATACATTCACGGCTGTTTTTATATGGGTTTTGCCCAGATGTGCCGGGAAAAATATCAATTCACCGAAGAAGAGCTGACACAGGAATATCTGGGCTGGAAAGAATACATACGCTCTCACATCCCTGCCCCCTACCCCGGTATCGACGCAGTAATCCGTCGACAGAAGGAAAACGGTGGTCTTGTGTGCGTGGTCTCCCACTCCAGTTCCGAAAATATCACCCGGGATTATAAAACCCATTTCGGTATTCTGCCGGACGACATTTACGGCTGGGATCTGCCGGAGCATCAGCGAAAGCCAAACCCCTACCCCTTGGAGCAAATTATGAAAAAGTATAACCTTGCTCCGGAGGAGATTCTGGTAGTAGACGATATGAAGCCTGCCTGCCAAATGGCAGAAAAAGTCGGTGTAGCCGTCGCCTTTGCCCATTGGGGCAAATCAGACAATCCGGAAATCTGTAAACAAATGCGCCAAATTTGTCAATTCAGCTTTGAAACACCCAAAGAAATGGAAGATTTTCTCTTTCCCGTTTAAGGCGCTTGACAATCGTGTTATAATACCATAACAGACTATCAAAAGGAGGTGGAACATTTGGAAAAAGGAAACATCCGTGTGATGGCGCGCAACCGGGAAGCCTATCACGAATACTTTGTAGAAGAAGAGATGGAAGCCGGCATTGAGCTGTGCGGCACGGAAGTAAAGTCCATCCGTCAGGGCACCCTCAACTTAAAAGATGCCTGGTGCGGTATTAAGGACGGTCAGCTCCTTCTCAACCAAATGCACATCTCCCCTTACGAGCAAGGTAACATCTTCAACAAAGATCCCAAGCGAGTCCGCCGACTACTGATGCACCGCCGGGAAATTATGCGCCTGCTGGGCAAAGTCAAGCAGGATGGCTATTCCCTGATTCCTCTTTCGGTGTATTTCAAGGGCAGTTTGGTAAAGGTAAAAGTCGGTCTGTGCAAAGGTAAGAAATTATACGATAAACGCCAATCCGCCGCAGAGAAGGATGCAAAGCGGCAAATTGAGCGTGCAATGAAAGAAAGGTACTAACTATGAATCCTACATTTAAGATCACAATGAAAAACGGCGGTGTTATGGAGGGTGAGCTTTACCCGGAAATTGCACCGGAAAGCGTACGCAATTTTATTGATCTGGCCAACCACAATTATTACGACGGTCTGATCTTCCACCGGGTCATCCCAGGCTTTATGATCCAGGGCGGCTGCCCCGATGGCACCGGAATGGGTGGCCCCGGCTACTGCATCAAGGGTGAGTTCTTCTTCAATGGTGTGGAAAACAGCCTTAAGCACAAGCGCGGTGTTCTCTCTATGGCCCGGAGCCAATCTCCCAACTCTGCAGGCAGCCAGTTCTTTATTATGCACGAGGACGCACGGCATCTGGACGGCCAGTACGCAGCCTTCGGCAAGGTAACCTCTGGCCTGGAGGTTGTGGATGCCATCGCCGCTGTCAAGACCAATGCCCAGGACCGTCCTCTGGAGACCCAGGAAATTGCATCCATCACCGTGGATACGCACGGAGAAACCTATCCGGAGCCGAAAAAGCTCCCCGATCCCTACGGCAGATTCTAATAAACCCCGGTGGGCTGTACCCCAGCCCACCGCATATATGGGGGTGTACTGGTTTCGACGGGGGTAGTGAGGCTGGAATAGCGAGCCGTGGCGCCTGACCACGATAAAACGGGTAACTTTTAAATTTAACTGACAACAATACTGTTGCTCTGGCTGCCTAATTAGGCGCCCATCCGCCCCGGAAGGTCCACGAGCCGGGCTCGGGTGTGATCGAAGTGGAGCCCGTGCGTGCGCTAAGCTTTGCGCGCACCACGCATAATGAAGCTACTGATTTCCGTAGGGTGTTTGTTCCCGCCGGATTGAGGGAATGTAAATAACAAACTGCGCTCGGAGAAGTTCCTTCCAAGTTGCCTTCGGACAGGGGTTCGATTCCCCTCACCTCCACCACGAAAAAAGTCACTTTTGTCTACTGACAAAGGTGACTTTTTTCAATGATATCCGTTCCTTGCGGAACGGGTGATATATCTTCGATATGATATCGCACTATCGTGCGATGATATACGCTTCGCGTATGAAGGAACGGATATTATATCATATTTTCACGGAGTGGAAATATATCATACGGCAACGCCGTATATCATATCGCGTCAGCGATATATCATTGAAAACAACAACAAATTATGGTATAATCAGTTAGACAAACTGGAATTTGACGGGATGATTGAAATGATTATATTAATTACAGGAGCATCGCACACAGGCAAAACAGCACTTGCCCAGAAGTTACTCGAAAAATATAAATACCCATATCTATCAATAGACCATCTCAAAATGGGGCTGATTCGCAGTGGAAATACAGAACTCACACCAATGAGCGATGATAGGGATTTGACTGCATATCTATGGCCGATTGTTTGCGAAATGGTTAAAACTGCTATTGAAAACAAACAGAACCTAATTGTTGAAGGTTGCTATATTCCGTTTGATTGGCAAAAAGACTTTGACTCCAAGTATCTTGAGCATATCAAATATTTTTGTCTTGTAATGAGTAAAGAATATATCCGAAGTCATTTTTCAGATATAAAGAAATATGCAAATATCGTTGAAAATCGTTTGGACGATGAGTGGTGTACTATGGAAAGTGTATTGGCAGATAATACAGAAATGTTAG
>JAGBVD010000134.1 GCA_017630495.1 Oscillospiraceae bacterium | reverse complement strand
TATTTTCCCTGCATTTTGCGGTACGCCCCCGGAGGCATACCGGCGTATTTTTTGAAAAAGGCATTGAGGTAATGCTCGCTGCCAAAGTGCAGCTGTTGGCTGATCTCCTTTAGGGAAAGGTTGCTTTCAAGCAGTAGCTTTTCGATCCTTTGGACGCGCAAACGGAGAATATACTCTCCCGGAGAAATGCCCTCCGTATGCCGGAAAATGCGGGTAAGCTGTTTGTTGCTCAAATGGCAGTACGCCGCCACATCATCCACACCGGGGGCACGATCAATATTGTCTGCAATATATTGCTTTGCGAAGGCAACTGTGGGGTTATCCTGCTTCTGCTCTGTCTGTCCTTTTTCCTTCCAGCCTACCAGCCGCAGTGCCCACACCAAAATCTCCAGAAGCGTATTTTCAATAAGGGTGTCGGAAATGTCCCTTTTTAAGGTCGCCTCGTGAGATATGAAGGCAAGGTTTTCTTCCATACGGGGCGTAAGGGCGCCAAAAAGGCACTGAAAGCTGCTATCAAAGGGCAACTGGAATGTAATGGCATATTTTCCGGTGTTTTCTGCCGCATCCAGCGCTTGGTGCATCACATTGGGCGCAATCAGCAGAAAATGTCCCTTTTCCACCCGATATGCCTGATCCCCCACCCCATACTCCTGAAAACCTTCTTGGATAATATGCATTTCAAAGTTGGTGTGCTGATGCTGTTTTTTAGAAATGATTCGTCGGTCCCGGAGTAGCTGTATCTTTTTCAGGTAGCAGTCGGTGATATGAAACCTTTTCAAGCTGCCCTCAGCTGTATTCGGTTGTCTGTAAACGATCTTCATCGGCATCGCTCCTTTTGGTGAGTATACCATCTTCCCTTAAAAAATACAATAAAATGTCCCGATTTTATAAAAATTGGTCTTTGTTTGATATTGCAATTCCAGAAAATATGCTCTACAATGAAGCCAGTAAAAAGGAGGCGTTTTTATGGATATCTTAACAACAATGATCACTCCTTACAAAGCCGATGGCTCTATTGACTACGATACCGCCTGTAAATATGTGGACTGGTATTATGAAAACGGTTTGACCGGCATTTTTGCCGTCTGTCAGTCCAGTGAGATCTTCTACCTGTCTTTGGAAGAACGAGTGGAACTGAACCGCCGGGTTTACGAGCGGGCAAAGGCTCTGGACCCCAATTTTCTGGTGGTCTCCTCCGGCCATGTTTCCGACACTTTGGAAGACCAGGCCAAGGAGCTCAATGCCATCTACGAATCCGGCACTGATGCACTGATCCTCATCACCAACCGGCTGGATATCCACAATGAAGGCGACGATGTATTTATCGCCAACGCAGAAAAACTGCTCTCTATGCTTCCCAAGGATGCCAAGCTGGGCCTTTACGAATGTCCCAATCCCTATAAGCGTTTGGTAACACCTAAAATTCTGGACTGGTGCCTTTCCACCGGACGCTTCTACTATATGAAGGATACCTGCTGCGATGCAGCGGAGATTGCAAGAAGAGTTAAGCAGCTGGAAGGCAGCCATTTCAAGCTGCTCAATGCCAACTGCCAGACCTTACTGGAAACCATGCGCAGCGGTGCTCACGGCTACTGCGGCATTATGTGCAATTTCCACCCCAAGCTGTACGCCTGGCTGGGTAAAAACTATGAAAGTGAAAAGGCCGACCTTGTCCAGTCTGTAACCGGTACTTTTGGCTTTACCGAGATCGGTCTTCCTTATCCCCTCACCGCCAAGTACCATATGAATCTGTGTGGCATTCCCACAGAAAATACCGCCCGCAACCGGAAAAACAGCGAACTGACCGACTATGCAAAAAGCTGTATGCAGCAAATGAAGCTGGCCACAGACCACTTGGAAAAGACGCTGGAAGGAATAGGAAAAAGCTTATGAAAACCATTTTATTTCAAGGGGATTCCATTACCGATGTAGGCAGAAACAGAGAGCGTAACGATATGCTCGGCTGGGGATATCCCCGCCTTGTGGAAGCCCAGCTGGGTTTTGATCACCCGGGCGTATATAATTTTCAAAACCGGGGAATCGGCGGCAACCGCATTTTGGATCTGTATGCCCGCATTGTTAAGGATATTTTGAACATTGCGCCGGATTACTTAAGCATTCTCATCGGTGTCAATGATATTTGGCACGGCCTTGATGATGCAAACGGCACCGGCATCCAGCGGTTTGAAAAAGTCTACGATATGCTTTTAACGGAACTGCAGGAGGAGCTTCCCGACACAAAAATTATGATTATGGAACCTTTTGTTCTGCGCGGACCTGCAACGGATAACCGGGAGGACCAGCCTGACCGCTGGGAGCTTTTCAGCAGCGGTGTTTATCAGGTTGCCGCGATCGTAAAGGGTTTGGCCGAAAAGCACGGTGTTAAATTTATTCCCTTGCAAAAAAAGTTTAACGAGGCAGAAAAGCTGGCGCCTGCTACCTATTGGCTCTTTGACGGTGTCCACCCCAGTGCAAAGGGCCACGAACTGATCAAACGGCAGTGGCTGAAAGCTTTTAATGAAATTAAGTAACTTAAGGAGAAACACGCTATGAGTAAGATCGTTGTTGTGGGCAGCGCCAACGCGGATCTGGTGATCCACAGCGGTAAAATGCCCCTTTTGGGTGAGACCCTCACCGGCAGCGACTTTCAGGTCAACGCCGGCGGCAAGGGCTTAAACCAGACGGTAGCCATTGCGAAGCTGGGCGGTGATGTGTCCTTCCTGGGTGCAGTGGGCAACGACGGAAACGGTGAGATGCTTATACATTGCCTGGAAGACAACGGTGCAGTTTTCAAGGGTTTGCGTATGGAGAATACCCCCACCGGTGTTGCCGTGATTATTGTTGTACAGGGCGACAATTTCATTATTCTTGATCCGGGAGCCAACGGCAAGCTGACCCCGGACATTATCCAGGAAAATGCCCATATCATTGCCAAAAGCGATTACTGCGTGCTGCAGCTGGAGATTCCTATAGATTCCATTTGCAAGGTCTGCCAAATTGCAAAAGCAAATGGCACAAAAGTCGTTTTGAATCCCGCCCCTTA
>JAGBVD010000133.1 GCA_017630495.1 Oscillospiraceae bacterium | reverse complement strand
TCTGGCTCTGATGGATGCCGGTGTTCCGATCCGCCGTCCCGTTGCAGGTATCTCCTGCGGCCTGATCTCCGACCAGGAGACCGGCGAGTGGAGAACCTTCACCGATATCCAGGGTGTTGAGGACTTCCACGGCGAAATGGACTTCAAGGTTGCCGGTACTACCGAGGGTATCACTGCCATCCAGATGGACCTGAAGAACAAGGGTCTGACCATGGAGATCATTGCCGATGCTCTGGAGCGTTGCCGCAAGGCTCGTTTGACCATTCTGGAAGAGGTTATGCTGCCCTGCATCGCAGAGCCTCGTGCAGAGGTCAGCGAGTACGCACCCAAGATGATCAGCCTGACCGTTCCCGTGGACAAGATCCGCGAGATCATCGGCTCCGGCGGCAAGACCATCCAGAAGATCTGCGCTGACACCGGCGCAAAGGTGGACATTGAGGACGACGGCAGCGTGTTCATTTCCGCTGTTGACTCCGAGGCTGCTTACGCTGCCAAGAAGATGATCGACGACATCTGCTTCGTTCCCGAAGTGGGCAAGCTGTACTACGGCAAGGTCGTTCGCATTCTGCCCATCGGCGCTTTCGTAGAGATCGCTCCCGGCCACGACGGCATGGTCCACATCTCCAAGCTGGAAAACCGCCGTGTGGAAAAGGTTGAGGATGTTCTGAATCTGGGCGATATGACTTGGGTTAAGTTCATGGGCTTCGATGAGAAGGGCCGTGCAAACTTCAGCCGCAAGGACGCTCTGAAGGAAATGGAAGAAAACCAGTAAAATCACAAAAGACCGCTCGTTTGAGCGGTCTTTTTTGATTTTAAATGCAGAATGCAGAATGCAAAATGCAGAATGAAGGTGTCCACTGCGTGGACGATTTTAAATAGTCGCCAAAGGCGACACAATAATTTTCAATTCTTAATTTTTAATTCTCAATTATCAAAAAGAATTGCCCGGAGATTTCTCTCCGGGCAAATACTTTTTGATTAGTACATTCCGCCCTGGGCAGCGGCAGCCATTGCGGCAGCGTCTGCTTCGGGAGCGGGCTTATCCGCAACCAAAGATTCGGTAGTCAGCACGCAGGATGCGACGGATGCGGCATTCTCCAAAGAGGAGCGGGTGACCTTAGTGGGGTCAACGATGCCGGCAGAGATCATATCTGCATACTGCTCGGTGTAAGCGTTGTAGCCGAAGCCGATCTTCTTGGAGCTCTTGATCTTCTCGTAAACCACGCTGCCGTCCACACCGGCATTTTCTGCGATCTGGCGGATGGGTGCCTGCAGAGCGGTAGCAATGATCTTGGCACCGGTCTTTTCATCACCGGACAGCTTTGCAACCAGCTTTTCAACGGCTGCGATGGCGTTGACCTGGGCAGTGCCGCCGCCGGCCACGATGCCTTCTTCCACAGCAGCGCGGGTAGCGTTCAGCGCATCCTCAACACGCAGCTTCTGTTCCTTCATAGCAACCTCGGTCTGGGCGCCCACCTTGATGACGGCAACACCGCCGGACAGCTTAGCCAAACGCTCCTGCAGCTTCTCCCGATCGTAATCGGAAGTGGTGGTAGCGATGGCGCTGCGGATCTGGTGAGCACGGGCCTGGATGGCCTCAGCAGAGCCGGCACCGTCCACGATGGTGGTGGTATCCTTGGTAACCACAACCTGACGGGCACGGCCCAAGTCGGTCATCTGGGCATCGGTCAGCTCC
>JAGBVD010000132.1 GCA_017630495.1 Oscillospiraceae bacterium | reverse complement strand
GCCTGGACGCGGACTACTACTGGTATGAGATCGGCGATGTGATCTGCATCGGAAACAGCGACGCGCTGTATTACTGCTTCCCCCAAGGCTGCGGCGATGTGGTTGCCAAGACCCGTCTGGCCACGGAAGAACTGTACAAGCTGAAAAAACAGCGGAAAAAAGCGTAAAAATGCCCCCTGGATAGATTCCAGGGGGCGATTTTATCAGCAAACGGACTCTTTTACGATTACAAAACCGTCTACCAGATTGGCCTGCTCCAGCTGGCCCTGGATGACCAGGGTGCGGTCCATCAGGTCGGTGAGGATCACCTGACCGTCCCGGCAGTCGATGCGCATCACATTTTTCATGGCAATGGAGGCTTCCTCCATGGTGTTTTTATAAACTGTTGAAAGACACATAGCGTTTCTCCTGTTACTTGTTTTCCAGGCTGGCAAGAACCATGCTCAGCCGCATATTGCCCTTTTCAAAATCGGACACCGCGTTCATCACCTGCTCAAAGGCCATATGGTTGCCGGCTTTGTCCAGCTGGGAGGCCAGGTCGGCCAGCTCCTTGGCATGGGCGGCGTTGTGATTTACCATATATTTCATCAGCGCGGTCAGCTCCTCCATAGGGGTGTGGCTGCAGCCGCCGCCGCAGGAAGAACAAGTGCCGGCGCAGTCGTGGCTGTGGTCATGGGTGTGGCCTGCTTCGTGAAGATGGTCATGCTCATGGGGATGCTCGTGGCCGTGCTCGTGGCTGTGGCAATGCTCGTGGGTATGGGTAACCCCGTCGTGGGTGTGCTCGTGGGTGTGGGTATGCTCATGGCTGTGGCTGTGGCCGCCAATATGATCGTGATGTAAATGCATATTTTTTCTCCTCAATTCGTAAGATTTTAATAGCATTATACCCCTAAAGGGGAAGATTGTCAACGAATCGACAGAAACTTTGGTTGACAGTTGGCCGGAAAAGGAGTACAATAGAATGGATAATGTATGCCTACGAAAGGTGGAGAGTTTCCTATGAACAATAACGAGCGCGACCAGGGCCTGGAATTGGATATCAGCCGGGTTTTTACGGTGCTGTGGCGGCGGATCTGGGTGATCCTGCTGGCCGGTGTTTTGATGGCTGCGGCTGCCTTTGGTTATGCTTGGTTAATGGTTTCTCCGGTGTATGAAGCCAGTGCGAAGATCTATGTCAGAAATGTTTACGATGCCAACAACGGCGCCTATTCCCAGGCCCAGATCGACGGCGCAAAGGAGCTGGCCCAGACCTATATGGTGCTGCTGGACAGCCGCCCCGTGTGGGAGCAGGTACAGCAGAAGACCGGCCTGGAGTACTCCGAGGACCAGTTAAGAGGTATGGTCGGTGTCAATGCCATAAACGAAACGGAAGTGTTTCAGATCGTTGTCCGGGCCTACGACTATAAGCACGCGGCGATGATCGCAACGGCTCTGACCGATGTACTGCCGGGCATTTTGTCCGATGTGGTGGAGGGTGGCTCTGTCCGGGTGGTGGAATACCCGGTGGAAGACCCCAAGCCGGTGGGTCCCAGCTATGCCAAGTATATGATGCTGGGCGCAGTGATGGGTGTGTTTTTGAGTGCTGCGGTGATTATTCTTTTGGACCTGATGGACAATTACATCGATACGGAAAGCTATCTGACCAACAAGTATGAGGACATCCCCTTGCTGGCGGTGATCCCCTGCGACGATAACGGCAAGTACGGCTACCATAAGAGCAAAGGCTACTACGCAACCGATAGCCGCAAATAAGGCAGAAAGGGGAAGCAAGAAATGGCGTTAAGCAAACAACAAGATAAAGCAAAAACCGGCAATCCCCTTGTAGGCCCGAATCTGAATTTTGCGGCCAAGGAAGCCTATAAGCTGCTGCGTACCAATTTGATGTTCTCTTTCTCCAACGAGGGCGAGGGCCGGGTCATCGGTATTACCAGCTCTGTGCAGAACGAGGGCAAGAGTCTGACCTCCTGCAATGTGGCCTATGCGTTGGCAGAGGCCGGCGCAAAGGTGCTTTTGCTGGAAGCGGACCTGCGTAAGCCTACCGTGGCGGCAAAGATGCGTCTGGCAAAATCTCTGGGTCTGACCAATGTGCTGGTGTCCCGGATGGATGTGGAGGAAGTGATCCAGGCCAGCGAAATGATGACCGGTCTGGATGTGATCACCAGCGGCGATGTGCCCCCCAATCCTTCGGAGCTGCTGGGCTCTAACCGTATGGCGAAAATGCTGGCCCAGCTTCGGAAAAAGTACGATTACATCATTGCCGACCTGCCGCCGATTACGGTGGTATCGGACACCCTGGCCATTTCCAAGAATCTGGACGGCGTGGTGCTGGTGGTCAGAAGCGGCATTTCCGAAAAGAAGGCTCTCAACGAGGCAATGCGTCAGCTGAAAATGGTTGGTGTGCGGATTCTGGGCTTTGTGTACCGGGCAGACAGCACCGGCAAGAAAGGCTGCAAGAAAAACTATTACAAATACTACAGCGGCTACGCAAAGAAAAGTGAAAAGTAAGAAAACTGCCGAAATGCAACAGCATTTCGGCAGTTTTTTGTTTGTCAGAATTGGGAAAACTTTCTCCTGTAAGGATGAATGCCAATATAAGACCTGTATATTTGTGTTTTGCCGGTTTGGGGCTTTATCAGACAGCAGAGGTCAATAAAGCCCCAAAGACAAGCAACCCGGACTCGTCGGCGTACATAGGTACGGTAGAGTCCGGGTTGCGCAGTAAGGCAAAACACCTTGCGCAGCAAGCTGTTTTCACGCTTGCGGTTTTGCAGATTGTTGGGAAGGGAAAACTTTCTCCTGCAAGGATCAATGCCAATATAAGACCTGTATATTTGTGTTTTGCCGGTTTGGGGCTTTAGTGACCTCTGGCCAGTGCATCACGGATGGAGCCGATGGAATACAGCGAGCCAAAGCACAGCACAACACCCTCCGGACCGGCTTTTTCCATAGCCGCGGCAACGCCTTCCTCGATGGAATCGTAAGCGGTAGCCACCGCGCCGTGCTGCTGCAAATACTGGGCCAGCAAGGTTGCTTCCAGCTTTCGGGGGTTGGGAGGTGTGATGCACACAAACTGCTCCACCAGAGCCATCACCGGCTGGTACATCTGGGCATAGTCCTTATCTGCCAACACACCGGTGAGCACGACAATGCGCTTGCCGGACAGGTAGTCTTTGATGTTTTTGACCAGCGCCTCGATGCACTGGGCATTGTGGCCGCCGTCGATGATAAACAGCGGATCCCGGCGCATAATGTCAAACCGGCCGGGCCAGGAAACGGTGGCAAGGCCCTGACGGATATGGTCTTCGGTGATGTTCCAGCCTTTTTGGATCAGCACATCCATAACAGAAAGGACAACTGCCGCATTGTGCAGCTGATGGTCGCCCAAAAGGGGCAGCTGCAAAGCTTTCCGGCTGCCGCAATCGAAGGTTTGGCCCTCCAAACCGTGGGAAATCAAACGCAGGTTTTCAAAATCCGCTTTGGTAAGACGGACATTTTGCTGCCGGCAGACTTCCTGGAAAACTGCCTCCACACCGGCGCTTCCCCGGTAGACCACCGCGTCGCCGCCTTCTTTGAAAATGCCGGCCTTTGTCCGGGCGATCTCCTCTACGGTGCTGCCCAAAACCTCGATGTGGTCCAGGCCGATGTTGGTGATGACCGCCACCTCCGGGCAGGGGATCACATTGGTGGAGTCCAGCGCGCCGCCCATACCCACCTCCAAAACCACGATGTCGCAGTTGTTGCGGCAGAAGTATTCAAAGGCGATACAGCTGACCAGCTCAAACTCTGTGGGACTTTCCTCCATAGACTGGGCAAAAGGCTTGACCCACTGGGTAATTTCCGCCAGTTCTTCGTCGGAAATGGGCTCGCCGTCGATCTGCATCCGCTCGTTGAAGCGGTAGATGTACGGAGAGGTGTAAAGGCCTACCCGGTAGCCGGCTTTGCGCAAAATGTTTGCGCTCATTGCGGCGGTAGAGCCTTTGCCGTTGGTGCCGGCAATGTGGACATATTTCAGCTTGTTATGGGGGTTTCCCAGCTTTTCCAGAAGGGTCTGGGTCCGGCCCAGGCCGGGAATGCTGCCCTTCCAGCACACGGAGTGGATATATTCAATGGCTTCGTTTGCGGTCATTTTTCATCAGATTCCTTTTTTGTTTTATAATTGGGCCAAAGGCCGGCACGGTGGAAAAGGTTGGTTTTGATCAGTCCGTAGATCAGTGCCACCTCCAGCACCAGCATAATGGCAAACTGGACACTGCGGGACAGCAGGTAGGCGCAGGTGGCTTCCCAGAAGGTACTGGCGCTGTAAAGCACTGCCAGCACCGGGCTTTGATAGAGGATCGAGCCGATGACGATGGGAAACAGGTACGCCAGCGCCAGCCGGGGCAGGGTGAATTTCTTTTGCAAATAGCCGCGGAAGATGCCGCCGAACACACCGTACAAAATAGCCGGTACACACAGCGGCGCGGTCCAGCCGATGCCGAACAGATGGCCGCCAATAAAGTCAGCGATAAAGCCGATCATACCACCTGCCAAAGGCCCGAAAAACATACCGGACAAAAACAGAATGAACTTGTCCAGGGTGTACTTTGCGCCGGGCACGGGATAGACAGCGGTGAAGCGGCCGAAGACAATGGCCAGGGCGGCAAACAGCGCGCCGTAGACCAGCTTTTTTGCGGGGAAGCGGATGTTTTGTTGCATAAAAATACCTCCTTTATGTCAGGCATCAGGCAAAGAAAAAACCCCATACCAACGGTACGGGGAGATACAATATGCCTAACACCCGGGGCAATGCCCCAGAGTATCGCCTTCCATAGTGGAGCAGTCCAGAATGGCGCAGCGGGTGCGGATATCTCATCGCGGACAAAGTCCTTCGTCTGTCACACAACTCCCCATTTTGACAGCACTTCACGCGAGATTTCCTACTCTGTTCGCCCTTATCATACACGATGGTTTTGGAAAAGTAAATAGCTTTTTCGGATAACCGGTAAAAAAACCGAATAAATCAGTAAAAATGCAGCGATAATGCCCTTGGCGCTGTTGACTTTTCGTGCGTTCTTTTCTATAATCTATACTGGTATATTATTTATAACGCGCGCGCGTATGGGAAGCACCCCAAACGGGCAGCGAAGAAAGAGAATTTCACCGCCGTTTACGGCGATATCACCAAAAAGAGGGCAAGGCTATGATTCGAAAATGGTTTGAAAAAGATTCTCCGGGGCGGTCACACCGCCCAAAAGGGGTTACACAGCAATATGCAGGAAAGGAGAAAGCTTCCATGAAGGGTTTTAAGAGAGTGATCGCGCTGATCGCGGTTTTGTGCATCGCCATCACATTACTGCCGCCGATGCAGTTTGCCCGGGCGGCAGAGGTCGTCCGTCGTTACGAGCTGGACACAGACGGTATCGATGTGGGACAGAACTATGTCATTGTCAACACCGCTACCGCAGGAACGGGCAATGCGTTGCTGTTTAACTACGGAAGCAGCACTTCCAGCAAAAGCCTGAACAACCAGCGCATCACCATTAAAGAAGCGGACGGCGTCAAGTATATTGACAGCGGCGCGACCTTTACCAACGAAAACGAATGTGTCTTCCAGTTTACCGGTACGGCTTCCGGTCAGTTAAAGCACGATAATGTTTGCCACAGCAATTATTCCGTTGACCTGACAAGCTCCCGCTATGTCAGCGGCAATGCCAGCCAGGCACTGACCTTTACCAATGCCGGTGGCGGCGCGTACCGGATTACATATTCCACCTCCTCCTGGCTCAACTCCAGAACATATTATCTGCGCTACAGCAACAGTGACTGGGCCAGAAGCACCACCAACTCCACGGTCTATCTGTATAAGCAGGTGGAGTATGAAGTGGGTTACGATGTGACCTTTGACGGTAACGGCTACACAGCCGGCCAGCTGCCGGAGAATGAGTTGTTGCTGTCCGCCGGAGCGGAGTACACCATTCCCGAGCCTGCAAGTCCCCTGCGCAAGGATGTGGGCGAGGACACCTGGCTGTTCTTGTGCTGGAACACCAAGCCCGACGGCTCCGGTGTGGAGTACAAACCCGGCGAAAAGGTAACCCTGACAAGCGACCTGGTGCTGTATGCCGACTGGTATCAGCAGACGAAATACACCATCTCCATGATCACCGACCTGGACGGTGTGAGAACGGATGTGAAGGATATTGCCGGCGTGGACAAGCAGTTCTTTGCCAAGCTGACCGGCGGCGACGGTACTTACATCCCCCTGAACAAGACGGCTACCGGTACTTACAGCGCAAAAGTGCCGGACAACGGCGACTATGTGATCTATTCCCGGGTAGAGGGCGGCGAGTATGAAGCTGTCCACGGCCACCGGGTAACCATCTACAATCAGGATGGCGCCACCGAGTGCCAGCACTTCAGCGTCAGCTTTGACACCCAGGGCGGCACCTGGGCAGAAGGACAAGACCCGGGTACGGTGTATTATCACGCCTTGGAGGCGGTGACCCTGCCGGAGAACGCACCGACCCTGGAAGGCAACCGTTTCCTGGGTTGGGCAGACAAAAACAGAAATGTATATCAGCCCGGTCAGCAGCTGACAGCTTCCATTGACAAGCCTTTCCCACTGCAGGCCCTTTGGGAAAAGACCATCACCGTTACCGTGACTGTGGTGATTGACCACAACGCAGACGGCGGCTCGGACCAGGATCCGGCAATGCACGATGTGCTTGCGGTGTTGCTGCGGGAAGAAGACGGCGTTTATCAGCCTGTGGACGAGAAGAATCTGACCACCGGATATGTCTTTGACGAGGAAAGCAACACCACCACCTATGTGTTGACCTATAAGGATATGCCCCAGGGCAATTACCGGGCAACTACCACCAAGGCCCACTATCAGCAAACGGTCACCCACACCGGCAGCGCCGACCAGGACCAGGAGGTCCGGGTGGATCTGCGCTATACCCCCGATAACAGCGATTTGACCTTTGATGTGGTGGTAAAGGCAGACAATGATGCGGAAAAGAAGCTGATGCCCCAGGCGGTGAATGTGCGCGTTTCCTATTGGGGTTATAACGAGGACGATGTGCTGGGCTGGCACATCATCACCCAGCAGCAGGGAGATACCTCTCCTTCCACCGTTTTGATCGACAAAGACGGCAAGGGCACCGGCCTGTTTACCATCTGGCCCTATCGCTCCGGCACCGGCCTGCCCTATGAATACCGGGTGGAGGTAACCTCTTTTGTGATGCCGGACGGTACGGTGGTACGGGCCTCCGGGGATCATATTGTTTATACAGCCAACGGCTCCGGTCTGTACCGCGCCACCGTGGATGTGAAAAATGGCGGCAGAAAGCCCACCTATCCGGGTACAAGCGACCTGCCCGGCGCCTACTTCCAGGACGACAAGCAAAACGGTGTTCCCACCGTTACCGTGGATATTAACCCCATGACCGTCACCTTTATCGGCGGCGACGGCAAGGTAAACGGCAAGGATACTCTTGTGCTGGAAAACCAGTATGTGTATCCGGACCTGAATGGTTATGTGGCTGTGCCCAACGAGAAAGACCTGATTTTTGCCGGCTGGGCTGACGAAAATGACAATCTGGTGATGAACCGGGTCGGTCAGCTGCTGCCGGGGAATGTGACCTACATCGCCCGGTATAACAAAGACCTGACCGTGCATGGTACTGTGGAGGTGGCCGCCACCTATTTACAGGACGGCCACACCGCGAACATTAACACCATCGACCTTCCTGCCGAGGTGATGATTCTGATCCGGCGGCAGGTGGGCGAGCAGTTCATCACGGTGGACTCCCAGATCGTGCCGGTGACTTACGAAGAAGGCGCGGCCTACGGTAAAGGCAAATATGATTATCGGTTTGAAAACCTGCCCAATGACGGCACGGTTTATCAGATCCACGCGCTGCCGGTCAACTACACCGGCACTTACGACAATGCGCCCGACGGCAAGTTTGCAAAGGACGAAGAAATCGTCTTCATCAAAGCCGGAGCTGACGAAGCCCAGCTGAATGTCCGTCTGGAATTTGACCCGGAGGTCTATCTGCAAAACTTCCGGATCGATGCTTCCCAGATCGCCGAGGGCCTGCGCCCCACCGGCGCGTTGGCACAGATTTTGTACCGGGATCTGGGCGATGTACATAATTTCAAAGTGATCTCCCAGCACACGGTGCCTCCCTATGGCCTGGAAACCACCATAGACCGGTTTGGTCAGGGTGCCGGTGCCGATGAGGTTTGGAATCGCCATGTAGACGGCGCGCCCTATGAGTACCAGCTGGAGATTTCCAAGCTTTACGGCTCTTTGAAGGGCATCTACGAGACGGCAGGTACGGCCTATACGGAAAACAGTCCCTTTACTGTGGTGTACGGTGCTCCCAATAACTACCTGAAGAAAGACAGCACCCTGGTGGCAACCCTGGTGCCGAAGGAATACCCGGTATACCTGGACCTGAATCTGCAGGGCGATACCGCCCCGGTTTACGGTATGTCCGATTATATGGTCGATGACGGCAGCGGCAATGCGCGCTATGCCTATGTACACACCTGGAGCTTTGCCAGCCAGTTTACCGCCTATCCCTACCGGGAAGGCTGGGTGTTCCGGGGCTGGAAGGAACAGACCGAATCTGACAACGAATTTATCATCGACAATGGCACGGTCCACGTGGGCGCAACACTGGCAAAGCCGGTAACATTGGTTGCCCAGTGGGAGAAGCTGACGGGTACGGACTATACTGTCCGCCATCTGGAGCTGAACACCGACAAGGTGCTCCACGGCGCAACCGTGGGCACAGGCACAGCCGCAGGCACCAGAATCGTGGCGGCGGAAGTGGCGACCAGAATTGAAGGCTATGAATACGCCGGCGCTTTCGTGGACGGTGATTTCGTCCACAAGAGCAACAACCCGGCTATGACCGTTACCAACGATCCGACCAAGAATGTATTGGTGATCTACTATCTGCCCGATGCTTCCAGCGGCTACACAGAGCAGGTGGAAAGCAATGTGGAGATCAACAAGAATGCTGTGCTCCAGGCAGACGGCACTTACACCATAACCCTGGACACCTTTACCAAGGGCAGTCCGGTCACCACTATGATCCGGCAGGATACGCCGCTGGATGTGGTGCTGGTGCTGGACCAGTCCGGCTCTATGTACTCCTCCGGCTCTCTGGGAAATCTGAAGGATTCTGTAGGCAACTTTATTGATCTGATTGCCCAGCACGGCCGGGAAAACGGCACAGACCACCGGATCGCCATCGTCGGTTACGCCAGTGATGAGTTTGGCGGCTACACCAGCCTGAACTACCCCACTGCCGGCAGAGACGGCGCCAAGTGGGTCAACACCGGTGTCTTTGACACCCACGGCGACTTCCACATCTATCCCATCACCGGCTTTAACTACACCGAATATACCGGAAGCATCTCCCCGGACGGCACATACTATACCTACGCCCACGGCGAGTATTTGCTGCTGACCTACCACGAAAACTATCGCCACCTGATCACCGAGGCCCAGGCCCGGCAGGCGGTGCTGGAGGGTACAGCGGTTTACGGCTATGTGGACGGTCAGTTTATGGAGCTGACATCCAACAGCAGCGGCTTGTGGCTGTATGGCGACAAGAAGCTGTATTCGGAAAAGGAATTCTTTACTTTCCACAACGATGTATGGACCCACCGGGAGGGCCTGCAGTACCGTGAGATTCACGCTTACGGCACCGGCGATGCTTTCCGGGTGGTGGGTGATCATACAGGCATATACACCCGGACAGAGACCCGGGATGCCAACCCCCAGAAGAGCATTTACAAGGACGCGATGGTGCCTGTTTCTGTGGGTGCCAACGGCTCCGGCTCGGTAACCCCCGGCCTGCTCAATGC
>JAGBVD010000131.1 GCA_017630495.1 Oscillospiraceae bacterium | reverse complement strand
GCGGTGTTCACATCCACGCCAACCGCATTGACGCAGTCTTCCACAACACCGCCCAGAGCCTCGTCCAGTCGTTTCTGGGGCATTTCATGCTGATACTGACCAACACCAATCGCTTTGGGATCGATCTTTACAAGCTCTGCCAGGGGGTCCTGGAGTCTGCGGGCGATGGATACTGCAGAACGCAAATTCACATCAAAATCCGGGAACTCCTCGGCAGCCAGTTTGGATGCCGAATAAACCGATGCACCGGCTTCATTGACGATCATATAGCTGACACCGGGAGTGTTTTTCAGCATTTCCACGGTCATTGCCTCCGTCTCCCGGGAGGCAGTACCGTTACCGATGGCAATATGCTTTACGTTGTGCTTTGCAATCATTTTGGAAAGCAGCGCAATAGCCTCATCCTTCTTTCGGTCCGAGAAAGTGGGATATACTACGGTTGTATCCAAAACACGACCTGTGCCATCCACCACTGCCACCTTGCAGCCATTACGATATCCGGGATCCAAACCCATTGTAACAAAGCCTTTCACCGGCCGCTGCATCAGCAACGGCTTTAAGTTCAGCGCAAAGTTGCCGATTGCTGCCTCTGCAGCCCGATCTGTCAAGGTGCTGCGCAGCTCCCGCTCCGCGCTGGGTGCGATCAAGCGTGTATAGGCGTCCTCTGCTGCTGCGCGAACAAATGCAGAAATCTGTGCGCCGGGCTTCAGCGCGCCACGGCATACCACAGCCTGACCTTCCGCGCCGGGCAGTGTAACACTGACCTTGAGAAATTCTTCCTTTTCGCCTCTGTTAATTGCAAGAATCTGGTGATTCTGTACTCTGGAGACCGGAGCTGTGAAATCGTAATACATTCTATAGACACTTTCCGCCTCCGGATCAGCAGCCTGCACTGAAATCACAGCCTGCCGTTCCATCTTCAGACGCAGCGCCTTACGAATCTCTGCATCGTCAGAGATTATCTCCGCAATAATATCCGATGCACCGGCCAGCGCATCCTCCAGGGTTTCCACACCTTTTTCCGGATCAATATAATCCTGCGCAAGTTCTTCCGGATTTTCACCGGTCTGTTCAAAAAGTTTCAGTGCCAAGGGCTCCAGGCCCTTCTCCTTTGCAACGGTTGCACGAGTACGGCGCTTTTGTTTGTAGGGACGGTAAATATCCTCGGCTTCTGCCAAGGTTGCCGCATTGTCGATAGCCGCGGACAGTTCCTCTGTCAGCTTCCCCTGCTCTTCAATAGATCTGCGAATCTCCTCTTTGCGCTGGCAAAGATTGCGCAAGTAATTCAGCCGCGTTTCCAGATTACGCAGAGTAGTATCATCCATTGCACCGTGCATTTCTTTACGGTAACGGGCAATGAACGGAATGGTATTTCCTTCATCCAAAAGATTTACTACATTTTCAACATACTGTTGATTCTGTCCCAGTTCTTCTGCCAGGACCTCGGTAATCGGTCTCATAAATAACCTCCGTATGTTTTTCTTTATTATATCACAATTGACAAGCCATCGCAACGATTCCTTTGTATTGACTTGCAATAAATTTACCGATATAATTATTATACAATCAACTTACAGGAGGGTTCAATATGGAAAAGCGAATTATTACCATCAGCCGTGAATTTGGCAGTGGCGGTCGTACCATCGGTCATCTGGTAGCCGAGAAACTTGGTATTCCTTTCTATGATAAGGAACTTGTTGACCATATTGCCCTTGAGTCCGGCTTCTCCGCACAATTCATTGAGGAGCACGGCGAACACGCACCGGGTAAAAGCATTTTCTCCTATGCCTTTGCGCACCAAAGTGTCCCCGGTGTAATTGACGGAATCTCTACTGCCGACATACTTTGGAATGCCCAATGTAATGTAATTTTACAAATCGCAGAAAAAGGTCCTTGTGTTATCGTTGGCAGAAATGCGGATTATATTTTGAAAGATCGTGAGGATTGCTTCCACACTTATATTCATGCTGACAAAGCTTTTCGGGCAGAGCGAATCGTCAGGCTTTACGGCGAATCCGAAAAGAAGCCCGTCGCAAGACTGGACGAAAAAGATAAGCGCCGTCGGGTCAACTACCATCACTACACCGGAAGGACCTGGGGCAAAGCACAAAACTACGATCTTTGTCTTTGCAGCAGCACCCTGGGAATTGAAGCCTGCGCAGATATGATCGTATCCATCATCAAAAAGAGCAAATAAAAAAGTGGCTTGGAGAAAAACAGTTCTCCAAGCCACTTTTTTATTTATCCCACAAGCAATTCCAGTTTTTGATGAAATACTCAATTCCGGAATATACGGTAGTAATTACAATTACAACAATAATCACCCAATTAAGACTCTGCACAGAGGGAAAGCCCATCATTACACAAAGGCCGATCATCGTGCTGGCAGTCTTAAGCTTTCCGCTCTTGCCAGCGGCAATGACAACGCCTTTGCCAACAGCAACAAGCCGCAGACCGGTGACCGCAAATTCCCGTGTCAATACAATCATCAGCGCCCAGGCAGGAATCATTCCCCACTCACAAAACATTACCATAGCTGCGATCACCAGAAGCTTGTCTGCAAGAGGGTCCAAAAACTTACCAAAGTCGCTAACCTGATTATATTTTCTGGCAATTTGACCATCCACATAATCCGTCAAACTGGCAATGATAAACACCGCTAACGCAAGCCACATATAAAGACCCGCAGTGCCTGCAGATAAGTACATAAGCACCATAAAGATGGGGATAAACGCCACACGGATCAGTGTTATCTTACTAGCTGTTGTCATAACGATTCCTCCAACAAATAACCGCTCAGGTCACCATCAATCAGGCCATCAATGCAGACATCAACGAAGGTTCCCTCCGTAAGAGGCTCTTCTGTTGCGATCCAGACTCTTCCGTCAATATCCGGCGAGTCAGCATAGGTACGGCCGAAAAACTGTTCAAATTCTTCGTCAAAGCCATCCACCAACACCTTCAGTGTTTTACCGATGATATTGGCATTATAATCATCCATAATCCGGGACTGAATAGCTTCCACCTGCTGTGCGCGCTGTTGCGCGATCTCACTGTCAGGATAATCCATTTCAGCCGCCGGTGTTCCCTCTTCCGGAGAAAATGGGAAAGCGCCAACGCGCTCCAGCCGCATTTCCTTCAGGAATGTGCAAAGCTCCTCAAAGGCCGCCTCATCCTCGCCGGGCAAGCCGGTTATCACACTGGTACGCAGCACCAAACCGGGGATGCGCTCACGCAGTTTTTGAAACAGCTGACGCAGAAAATCTCCGTCACCCCGACGATTCATCAACTTCAAAATGTGGTCATTGCAATGCTGAATGGGAATATCTAGGTACTTAACGATCTTCGGTTCTGTTGCGAGCACATCGATCAGTGCATCGTCAATCTCATCCGGATATACATAGTGCAGCCGAATCCATTCAAAGCCATCAATTGCACACAAACGCTGCAGCAATTCCGGCAGCAGCCGCTTCTTCTCCGGCAGGTCTGTACCGTAGCGGCAGGTATCCTGGGCAACAACGATCAATTCCTTCACACCGCTATCTGCTAAGAGCCGCGCTTCATACAAAACATCGTCCATACTGCGGCTGCGGAATTTGCCGCGCAAATATGGGATAATGCAATAACTGCACCGATTATCACAGCCCTCAGCAATTTTAATATACGCATAGTGTTCCGGTGTTGTTAGAATTCGGCCTGTTTCCTCTTCCGGTGCATCAATAGACCCAAATTCCGCAACGGAATTGTCTTCCAGTAATTTCTCAATTGACGGGACAATTTGCGTATAGCTACCGGTACCCAATACGCCGTCCACTTCCGGCATCTCCTTGAGAATCTCCTCTTGGTAACGCTGGGAAAGGCATCCGGTCACCAGAATTTTACCCACAAGGCCTTCACTTTTTAACTGTCCCATTTGCAAAATGTGGTCAATGGCTTCACTCTTTGCAGAATCAATAAAGCCACAGGTATTGATCACAACAACATCTGCACCAACTACATTTTCCTGAACAGTGTGTCCGGCTTCTTGTACGCGGTACATCATCCGCTCACAATCCACTTGGTTTTTTGCACAGCCCAGAGAAATAAAACCTATATTCGCCATTCTACTCCTCCCAGAATTCAATGGGGTCTAATCCCAATACTGTCATTGCTTTTCGAACCTGACCATAGCTATGACCTCGGCGGATCAAAGCATCTATCACTTTCTTCAGATCGCGGTTATTTTTGCTCTGGCCAAGCTTTGTCCGCAAGAAGGACACAATGGCCTCCTGCTGATCCGGGTACTCGGAAAGTGCTTCCTCCCAATACTGTTTTGGAATGCGCTTTTCATACAAAGCCTGCTTTGCTCTGGCAAGTCCGTAACCTTTACTAATACAGCGATTAACGATTTGCTCTGCAACTGCACGGTCATCCACCAATTTCATATCCGACATCCACTGCACTGCGTCTTTTGCCTGGTCGGGATCTTCCCCTTTTTGAATCAGTCTCTGTTCCAGATCCTTCTTGGAAACAGCGGTAGATGCAACGATTCGAACAGCGCGCATTTTGGCAGACATAGCACCGGCAGCTGTCCGCAATGCAGTCATCTGCTCATCAGACAATTCTTTATCGGCATATAAGTAGAAATCCTGAACAGTTTGGGGATATAGGCGCATTACAGTACCGTCATCAAAACGCACTGCGTGCCTCCCAGCACGATCAGGCTGGGAGGCAACGGACTCAATCCTCATCATCAAAATCGTCAGCGCTTACCATAACAGGGCGCTCTGCAGCCTTCGCAGGTGCTCTGTTACCGCTGTTTTGCATCAAATTTTCACGCACCTGCGCTTCCACCTGCTCGGCAATATCCGGATTTGCCTGCAGGAATGCCTTCACGCTGTCTTTGCCCTGGCCGATGCGTTCCTCACCCATACTAAACCAGCTTCCGCTTTTCTGAATGACTTCCATTTGAACAGCCAGATCGACAAGCTCGCCCCACTTACTGATACCCTGACCAAACATAATATCAAAGTAAGCCTCACGGAACGGGGGTGCAACCTTATTCTTGACTACCTTAACGCGGGTCTTATTACCAATTACATTGCCGCCTTCTTTGATAGACTCCACGCGGCGAACATCCAAACGGACAGACGCATAGAACTTCAGTGCATTACCGCCGGTGGTAGTTTCGGGGTTACCGTACATCACACCGATCTTCATACGAAGCTGATTAATAAAGATAACAATGCAGTTGGTCTTGGAGATAGAGCCTGCCAGCTTACGCAGTGCCTGAGACATGAGGCGCGCCTGAACACCTACAAAGCTGTCACCCATCTCACCTTCCAGCTCCTGCTTGGGAACCAGAGCTGCTACGGAGTCCACAACAACAGCATCCACAGCACCGGAGCGGACCAGTGCGTCCGTGATTTCCAATGCCTGACCGCCATCGTCCGGCTGAGATACCAGCATATTGTCAATATCCACACCCAGCGCAGCTGCATACACAGGATCCAAAGCATGTTCGGCATCCACAAAGGCAACTTCGCCGCCCATTTTCTGCACTTCAGCCAAAATATGCAGTGCCAATGTTGTTTTACCGGAGGATTCCGGTCCGTAAATCTCAATAATTCTGCCCTTAGGAACACCGCCGATGCCCAATGCGGCATCCAGTGCCAAGGATCCGGTGGGAACTGCGTCCACAGTCATCTCAGGACGGTCACCCAAACGCATAACTGTGCCCTTGCCGTAGCTTTTCTCAATTTGCGCCAAGGCTGTCTGCAGTGCTTTTTTCTTATCGGATGCAGGAGTCGGTGTATCATATGCTGTCTTTTTCGTTGCCATTTTCATCTTCCTTCCTGCCGAGTTGGGCTAACACGGCTCTTTCTCTGTCATTATAATCTCTGGAGCGTTCCAGAATGGTATACCCGTTCATTTGCAGTATTTCACAGACTGCATCAGCCTGTCCCATTCCAAATTCAAAGCAAAGATAACCGCCGGGTTTCAATGCATCTTTGTAGTTACAGGCAATCGCGCGATAAAAGTCCAGTCCGTCATTGCCGCCTTCCAGGGCAAGGGACGGTTCATAGTTCTTCACACTAATTGGCAGTTGTTTCATCTCCTCCGAGGTAATATAGGGAGGATTTGAAACAATTAAATCGAATTTACCCAAAAAGGGTTTTGGTTTGGAAAGCGCATCCGCTTGCACGCAGGACACACGACCAGTCAGCTTTTGCAAAGATATATTCTTTCTGGCTACCGTTAGCGCCGCCTGGGATATATCTGCAAGGGTTATTTTTGCATCCTTTACCCGGTGTGCGATGGCCAATCCAATACAGCCACTACCGGTACATAAATCCAAAATTCTGGGTGACTGCTCCAGGAACAGTGCCCTATGAATTGCCAGATCTGTAACCGCACAGGTATCGTCTCTGGGAATTAACACATTCTTATCCACATATAGTGTCATTCCATAAAAATCCCATTGACCGATCACATAGGCTACCGGCTCCCCTGCCACCACACGGGCAACGGCATCCTCCATTTGCTTGCAGACCGCCTCTGAAGCATACATCTGCATATCCGCAAGGAGCTGTTCCGGTGTCTTTCCGGTTACAAAACACAGAAGATTACGCGCATAAAGTCCTGCAATGTCCGGCTCGTCCTGTGCAGACAGTGCCCTACGCGCTTCCATATAAAGCTGGGAAAGTGTTTTTACCACCGGTCATCCCCCTCTTTTTCAGGAAGGACCGCTTGCAAAGATGCAATACCTACTTCAATCATTTCGTCATCCGGTTCATAAGTGGTAAAATTCTGAAACCACATTCCGGGTGCTGTCAAAAGTCTTGTAAACCAATTGTCAAATCGACCTACAATCCGGTTAATTTCATATGCCACAGAAACAACCACCGGCAAAAGCAGCAATTTAACAGCAAACATAATCAAAGATTTGCCAGGAATGGTCTCCAAGCCGGGAAATACAGCCAGCAAGGCAGAAGACGCTGCAGAGAATACAAGTATCGAAATAATCAATACCACAAACAAAAAGCTTGTACCGCAGCGGGGGTGCTTTCTTGTTTGCTGCCGAACATTATCAACGGTCAGTGGCAAACCTGCCTCATAACACCGAATTGTTTTATGTTCTGCACCATGATAGGCAAAAACCCGCTTCATCTCCCCCATTCTGGAGACAAGGAACATATAAACCAAAAAGATACAAATACGAACAGCGCCCTCAATCAGGTTGCGCAACAGGTTACCGGGAATCCAGCGTTCTGCAAGGCCAACAATAAAGTTCGGCAAAAAGAAGAACAACAGAATGGACATTCCCAATCCCAATGCAACAGAAGAACTTACCAGGAAATTCTGGAATTTCTTATCACCAAGCTTTTCTTCCAACCAACGGTCAAATTTCGAGGGTTCTTCCTGCTCCTCCGGAGACAAGTCTGCAGAACGCATCAGTGCCTTCACACCGGTCACCTGTGCATCAAAGAAGTTCACAACACCGCGGATAAAGGGCCAGGCCAACGGTGAGTTCTTTGGGCGAATCTTTCTTTGCTGGGTCTCCACCTGAATCTCACCGTTGCTTCTAACAACAATGGCATCCTTTTCCGGACCGCGCATCATAATACCCTCTATCAGCGCTTGTCCACCGATCATCGTCTTAAATTTTTCTTGATTTTGGGGCATAATCTTACATCCTTATTGGGTTGCGGGTAATTCAATCGTTACCAAAGTACCGCCGTCCGGAGCATTCTCCAGAGTCAAGGTACCGCCGTGCATAAGTACAATTTCATCACAAACTGCCAAGCCAATGCCGGAGCCTCTGGCCTTTGAGCTACCCTTGTAAAATTTCTTTTTCACCAGAGGCAATTCATCCTCCGGAATTCCGGGACCGTGATCCCGTATTGTAACGATCACAGTGTTATCTGCATAATGAATCGCTGTCTCGATCTGCTTTCCATCAGAGCCGTGCTTTGCCGCGTTATCCAAAATATTCAAGAACACTTGGCGCAGGCGCATGGGATCGCAGGAGATCTCCGGCATTTCCACATCATTTTCCTGATATTTTACCTGAATACCGTCCTGTGCCAGACGGCTACCGTACATATAGATAACATCTTCAAATTCCGAGCGAATATCCACCAATTCCATATTCAGTGTCATCCGACCGTCCTGAATTCTTGTAAAGTCCAGCAATTCCAGAACCATTTCCGTCAAGCGGCCTGCCTCACGGTGAATAATTTTCATACCGCGGCGCGTATCACCGGTCAGATCATTACTGCTCAAAAGTGTCTCGCTCCAGCCGGTAATTGCCGTCAAAGGTGTGCGCAGTTCGTGGGACAGTGAGGATATGAACTCAGACTGCATTTTTTCGTTTTGGTTGATCTGGATAGACATTTCATTAATTGTATCCGCCAGTTCACCGATTTCATCGTCAAATTTCGTTTCAATTTGGATACCGTAGCTGCCACCGGTGATTTTCTTTGCCTTTTCGATGATCTCACCCAAAGGCACAAGAATGGAGCGGATATGGTAGTTACTGGTAATCAGAACAACTGTTGCAACCAGCAGCAGTGTCAACAATGAAATGATAGCAATATATCCAATTTGCAGGTCCATCGCAGTCGTGACAAAAACATAGCGAAACACACCTGCCAGCTGACCATCCTGATAAAGCACGGGACTGGACAGCGCCATAATGCGTCTGTCACCGTCAGAATCTGCACCGATATAGAGGCAGGCTTTCTTCTGTTCAATGGTCTGCGCAACATCTGCTGTTACCGGATCCTGTTGTACTAACGCAACATGGGAAGAGGTTGCAACCTTACCGTTTGCATCCAAAAACTGCAGCGCGATACCTTCACGCTCACCAAAGGTTTCCGTATAAGCAACGCAAATCTCAAACAGCGCATCCAAGCCGTCTGCATTTTGTGTTGCAACATGCGCATCTGTCTCTTTAGCGATTGCATGCAACTGCCTATCCACACTGGAATAGCTAAACCATGCAAACAATGCTGAAACAACCAGCACGCAGGCAAGACCCAGTGTAGCAATTACCGCAAAGGTATTAAAGAACCAGCGTCTGCGCAGACCTTTTACTTTCAGAGCCGCCATTGCGGCATTTTTATTTAAGCGCCCCATTTATATCCAAAACCCCAAACGGTAGTGATGTAAGTCGGATTTGCGGTATCATCTTCGATCTTAATACGCAAACGGCGAATATTAACATCCACGATTTTCAGCTCACCCTCATAATCCCTTCCCCAAACAGCAGAAAGAATTTCCTCTCTGGAAAGTGCTCTGCCGGGATTTTGCATAAACAGCTTCAGGATCGCATACTCAACCTGGGTCAAACGCACTCGGCTTCCGGACTTTTCCAGCGTGTGGTTGCGGGTGTTCATCACAAAGGGTCCCTGGGCCAGCAGTTCGCTGTCAGCGCTCATATCGCCGCCCAAGCGGCGGTATAGCGCATCGATTCTTGCAGTCAGTTCCGCCGGAGAGAAGGGTTTTGTGACATAGTCATCCGCACCGGTCATCAATCCGGTGATCTTGTCCATTTCCTGAGTACGGGCAGTGAGCATAATGATACCAATTTGTTTGTTGGTAGCGCGAATACGTCTGCAAACCTCAAAACCATCAATATCCGGCAGCATAATATCCAAAATAGCCACACCGATATCCGGATTGTCCCGAAGTCTGTCCAGCGCCTCTTCACCGGTGCCGGCCTCAATGGCATGGTAACCGGCTCGCTTCAAATTGATAACCACAAAGCTGCGGATATTAACTTCATCCTCTAAAATCAACACTTTTTTCATGGTATACCTCTCAAAAATCAGTATAGTCAGTATAGCACATCAGAAAACAAAAGAAAAGTTATTTTACAACAACATTTTCTTGTCCGAGGACACTTTGCAGTTCCTTCAGCATTTCCTTATGGAAAGCGCATCGCGTGCCTCTACGCACCTTGGTATCTGCAAAATACAATACCACATTGTTATCACCGGGGAACATATTGAGGATTGCCTTGATTTTCGGAAACAGCTTTCCCTCTTCCGTCGGCAGCTTCAAATACAATGTGCCTTGCTTTGGCATTTCCTCTATTATTGTATCCGCAGCATTGTTGGCAAAATCTGTCATCGGTCTGGCACGGTTAATGACGATCTGGGCTTCTTTATCGTCCCGGAAGGATAACCGGCCAGTAATCACTACCGGCAAATTCTCGCGCAGGTAGCCGCCGTACTGGTTCAGCACATTGGAGAAAGCAATGGTTTCCATAGCTGCCGTATCATCTTCCAGCGTGACATAGGCCATCATCGAATTGTTGCGGGTAGTTTTCATCTTGACGGACTGCACAATGCCGGCAACACTCACAATCTGGTCGTCCTGATAAGTGCTCTCTTCATCTGTCAGCGCGCCAATGGGAACAACATGTGTACCCCGGAGCAAGCTGCGATAATCATCCATCGGATGCCCGGAAAGATAGATGCCGGTGGTTTCCTTTTCCATAAGCATCTTATCCGCCTTCTTCAGTTCCGGAAGAGACGGAATGGGAATCGCCGCAGCCTTGTCCTCCTCTTGAAGCATAGAGAACAAACCGATTTGACCTTCCAAGTTACGCTTTCTGGTGGATGCAATGCTGTCCATCATACTATCATACACAGCCAAAAGCTCGCTGCGATGATAGCCAAAGCAATCCATTGCACCGCACTTGATAAAGTTTTCAACCGCGCGTTTATTCAGCTCATTTTCGCCCATACGGGTGATAAAATCTTCCAGGGAAGTAAACCGTCCGCCCTTTTCTCTGGTAGACACCATACTGCGAATCAATCCACGGCCCACATTCTTAACAGCACCAAGGCCAAAACGGATGCCGTTTCCTTCCACGCTGAAGCTGTCAATAGAATGATTGATGTCCGGGGGCAGCGTTGGGATGCCCAATTCCTTACACTCAGCGATATAGCCCGAAATCTTGGCGGCAGAATCCAGCACAGAAGTCATCAGTGCTGCCATATACTCCTTGGGATAATGGCACTTAAGGTATGCAGTTTGGTAGGCAACTACCGCATAACAAACAGCGTGTGCCTTGTTAAATGCATAGTTTGCAAAATCAACGATTTCATCATAAATGGATTGAGCAACGGATTCGCTGACACCCTTGGCCATTGCACCGGGAATACCCTGCTTTTCATCGCCAAAAACAAAGACTCTGCGTTCTTCTTCAATCACCTTCATCTTCTTTTTGGAGATGGCCCGTCGAATATTGTCTGCCTGTCCCATTGTATAGCCACCAAGAGACCGGAAAATCTCGATAACCTGCTCCTGGTAAACAATACAGCCATATGTAACCCGAAGAATCGGCTCTAAAAGCGGTGTTTTATAGGTAACCTTGCTGGGGTCCAGCTTATTGGCAACAAAGCGAGGTATCGAGTCCATAGGACCGGGTCGGTAAAGAGCCACGATAGCCGTGATATCCTCGATAGAGGTTGGCTTCATATCCATACACACACCGGTCATACCTGCAGATTCCATCTGGAACACGCCTTGGGTATGGCCCTCGGCCAGCATCGCAAAAGTCTCCGGGTCATCGTCCGGCACCTTCGCAATATCAAAGTCCGGAGTATGGAGTCTTACCTGCTCCTGGGCATCCTTGATAACCGTCAGGTTGCGCAGGCCCAAGAAGTCCATTTTTAAAAGACCCAGTTCCTCAATAGTCGTCATTGTGTACTGGGTAACGATGGTTTCGTCGTTACAGGAAAGCGGCACATAGCTGCACACCGGCTCGGCGGTGATCACCACACCGGCAGCGTGTGTGGAGGTATTGCGAGGCATTCCTTCCAGGCTCATCGCAGTATCGATTAGCAGACGAACACGCTCATCCCCATCATACATTTCCTTCAGCTTCGGGGAAATGTTCAGCGCATCCTTTAAGGTGATATGCAGCGGCATTGTGGGCACAAGTTTTGCCACCACATCCGTTTCCGCATAAGAGAAATTCAGCGCACGGCCCACATCCCGAATAGCGCCACGAGCCGCCATTGTACCAAAGGTAGCAATCTGCGCCACACGATCTGCGCCGTATTTCCTGGTTACATACTCAATGACCTCTCCACGACGTTCCTGACAGAAATCCGTATCAAAGTCAGGCATACTGACTCGTTCCGGGTTCAGAAACCGTTCAAAGATGAGGGCATATTTCATAGGATCCACTTCTGTGATATGCAGACAGTAGGCAGCAATAGAAGCCGCGCCGGAGCCACGGCCCGGTCCTACAGGAATACCGGACTCCTTTGCATACCGAATGAAATCCCATACGATCAAATAGTAATTGACATAGCCCATCCGGCTGATAACACCGATTTCATACTCCAACCGCTCCAGATAACTTTCAGGAGGATTGTCATAGCGTTCCCGGAAGCCATCCATACAGAGCTTACGGAAATAGCTCTCGCTTGTGTATCCCTCCGGCACCGGAAAGGACGGCAAATGGTACTGGTTGAACACAAACTCCACATTGCAGCGCTGTGCAATGCGCGCTGTATTTTCAAAAGCCTCATCGCAGTTGGGAAACAACTGACGCAGCTCTTCCTCGCTCTTAAGGTAAAACTCATCCGAGGAGAATTTCATACGATTGGGATCATCCACCGTCTTTCCGGTCTGGATACACAGCAGAACATCCTGCATTTTGGCATCCTCTTTGCGCAGATAGTGGGCATCATTGGTAACCACAAGTCCAATGCCGGTCTCGCGGGCAATGCGCATAACACCTTGATTGACTGCGCCCTGCTCTTCGATACCGTGATCCTGCAGCTCCAGGAAGAAATTCCCCTGTCCAAAAATGCTCTGCATTTTTAAGGCATATTCCTTTGCCGCCGCATAGTCATCCTCCAGCAAACGCTGGGGAATACCGCCGGCAAGGCAAGCACTTAAGGCAATAATACCTTCGTGATGCTTCTTCAAGAGTTCCAGATCCACTCTCGGCTTGCCATAAAAGCCGTGAACAAAGGCTTCCGAAACCAAAAGACAAAGATTTTCATAGCCTTTGTTGTTTTCACACAACAAAACCAAGTGGTACGGGTCGTTGTCAATACCGTGGATCCGATCTTCCATGCCACGGCGCGCAACATACACCTCACAGCCGATAATGGGTTTGACACCGGCATTTTTCGCCTCTTTATAAAAATCTATGCAGCCATACATAACACCGTGATCGGTTAATGCGATGGCAGTCTGTCCCAACTCCTTCACACGGTCCATCATACCGCTGATGCGGCAAGCGCCGTCCAAAAGGCTGTATTCAGAGTGGACATGCAAGTGTACAAAACTCATTTACTCTACTCCTTCGCCATTTGCAGCAATTTCTTCAATCGATGGTTCATGGCTGACTTTGTAATCGGCGGCTGCATCATGGCCGACAAATCTGTCAGTGAAAGTTCCGGATTTTCCAGCCGTGCAATTGCCGCCTGCAACAGCTTGGGCGGCAGAGATTCCAACACGCCTCTGCTTTGCAATATCCGTAGCGCCGCAATTTGCTCCTGGGCCGCCTCTACCACCTTGGATGTATTGGCCTCGTCGCAATTACAGCGGCGATTGACTTTGTTGTTCAGTTCCTTCTCCAGTCGAGCCTCAATGATGCCCATAGCAGCAATCGGCGCGCCCAGACAGGTCAAACAATCCGAAATTTGATCGCTGTTTTTTAAATACAAAACCTGCCCGCCGCCGCGAGCTGCAACCTTCGGTGAGAAATTCAGGACTTCCTGCAGCAACGCATAACCTTCCCGGGCAACACTATGGTGCGTGGTAGCCAGTTCCAGGTGGTAACCCTTCTCCGGGTCTGTTACAGAACCGCCTGCCAAAAAAGCGCCTTTTAAGAAAGACACTTTACAACAATCCTCCTCTACCATTGCCAAATTAATATGCAGAGAAAGGGTATTGTCAGTTTCGAAGCCATAGGCACGCATAATTGTTTTGATCTTTTCCGGCTCTGTAATTTGGAAAATCAATTTCCCTTGGGATTCCAAATCCGGAATCACATCAAAGGTTACAGAAAAGGCTTTTTTAAATAACTTAGGCAGCTGTTGCGCAAACTCCCGACTCTCGGTGATAATGCGTATTCCCGTATGGGAAAAGTTATTGCAAAATAACAAAATACCGAAGCATTGCGCCAGTGCGCAACAGCGTTTTTGAGGAAAACTGCGGCAGATTTCCATCTTTGCGCTTGCGGAAAATGAAATTGTCATAGCAGCTTCCTCCTTGCTAAAAAATTACCAGATACGCATTTCCGGCTCCAGACGAATACCGGAGTCTTCAAACACTTTGTCCGACACAGACTGTAACAGATGGCGCACATCCGCGGCCGTTGCATTTCCAAGATTCACAACAAAGCCAGCGTGCTTTTCAGAAACCGCAGCATCACCAACACGGAAACCTTTCAGTCCGGACTGATCGATCAGTGCGGCCGCATAACCACCCACCGGTCGTTTAAACGCAGAGCCAGCCGATGGCAAGTCCAGGGGCTGGGATGTCTTTCTTCTCTTCAAAAGGTCTTGCATTTGCTCCCTGATCTGTTGCTCCGATTTCTTTTCCAGTGCAAACACAGCAGACAGCACAATGCCCCCGTCCTCTTCCAGACGACTGTGCCGGTAAGAAAAATCCATTTGCTCGCCACTATAGGTGCGAATTTCTCCATCAGGATACATCACATCTACGCTTTGACAGATTTGACAAATCTCACCGCCGTAAGCACCGGCATTCATATATACGCCGCCGCCAACAGTGCCGGGGATGCCGTGAGCAAATTCCATACCGCCCAGTCCCAGGCCTGCGGCATACACAGCCGCGCGGGTCATCGTAACGCCGGCAGCAACCCGAATATGGGTATCATCAATTTGCTCCATTCCATCCAGGCAATCCTTCAGACAAATGACAATATCCTCTATGCCTTCATCCGGTGCCAGAACATTTGTTCCTGCGCCCAGGATACGATATTTCTTGTCCAAAAAAGCGGACACTTTCAAAACCTGGCGCAACTGCTCCGGACTTTTGGGGAATGCAAGCACCTTTGCCGGACCACCGATCCTGAAAGATGTATGCTTTGCCATAGGCTGCGCAAACTTTAAAACAATATCAGGTAGTAAATCAGCAATTTTTTGCTGAAATTCCTTATTTTCCATCATAAACGCCTCCGGGTGTATGATTGTTAATACTATATCATATCCGAAAGAAATATGCAATTATTACAAACAGTAATTTTCTGTTACAATGAAATTTTTTTTACTTTTTTCAGTCGAAAAGCAATAAAAAAGCAGAGCAGCCGAAAAATCGGTGCTCTGCTATGTAAATTCCATTATTTTTCAACGATCTCCAGGATCTCCATGGGGCAGGCCTTGACACAAATACCGCAGGAAATGCACTTGCTGGTAGGACCTTCCGCAGGAGCCACCATCACCTTCATGGGGCAAATCTCAACACACTTGCCGCAGGAGGTGCACAGCTTCTTATTGAT
>JAGBVD010000130.1 GCA_017630495.1 Oscillospiraceae bacterium | reverse complement strand
GGGGTCGTTATGCTGGATGGATGCCAGGGAAAACCCCGGACACCTACCATTATTGAGAAAATCTGCCCACAATGTGGGGCGGAGATTGAGATGTTCTCCATTGATACGCAAATGGCCTGCGAAAAATGCGGCTTCGTTGCCTACAATGACACTCTAAGCTGTGTGCAGTGGTGCCAGTATGCCAGAAAATGCGTGGGCGATGAAATGTATGAAGTCATGATGAAGATTGCTGCAGAGCAAAAGGCAAGGAAATAAGATAGAAATAGCCGGTAACAGGAATGTCCCGTTACCGGCTATTATCATATTCACTTCAATCTGGCTTTTAAATCCAGCACCTTTTCTTCGATCAGGCGGATGGTTTTTAAGAATGCGTCATCGCTTTTACCACTGGGATCTTCCAATCCCCAATCCTCCCGGTGGGAGCAAGGCAAGAACGGACACTGGACATTGCAGCCCATGGTGATCACCACATCCACCTCCGGAATGTCGGACAATAGTTTGCTGTATTGGGTTTCCTCCATGTCGATGCCGTGGACCTGCTTCATAAGTCTCACGGCATCCTGGTTGATTTGGGGCTTCGTTTCTGTTCCGGCAGAATAGCTTTCAAACACATCGCCAGCCAGCTTCTTTCCCAGCGCTTCCGCAATCTGGCTGCGGCATGAATTATGGACGCAGATAAAGGCTACTTTTTTCATTTCATACCTCCAACAAAAGGGCAGCGCTTGCCGATACACTGGTTGTTCAGCCTGGACCGGGTGCAGACAGGCGTAGACTTTTCCATATAGATATTCAGATGCTCCGCCGCAAAATCGATAGCTGCAAGGATTGCCAGGTAGGAATCCCGCTTGCAGCACCGGGGACCACCCACTTTACCGATGCTCTCCAGTGCTTTGGCTGTCATCTGATTACTCAGCCCCCAAGGCTCTACCGCAAGCGGTGTGGAGCTGGTGGCAATGGACACAAACTGGCCTGCACTGATACCGGCACCGCAGGCACCCCAGAATCCGCAGGCACCGCCGGGAACCGCTTTGCCCCGACTGTACATCTCCTGCAGCGCTTTCGGAAGGTCCAGGTCACCGCCTGCGTTTTTGTAGGCAGTCAGAAGTGCTGCACCCACCATCACATGATGCTCCGGGCCGTGCATATGGCAAAACGGCATGGACATCATTTTTTCCAGAATAGCAATGGGATCGCAGGAGCCTTCCGAAAGACAAAGGCCGAAAATGCTGTCCATCCCCTGCGTGTGGCATTCACTGCACACATAATGCCCTTCCACGCAGTGGGTCTTGCTTAGTTCCTGCTTGTGGCAGATGGCGCATTCCATCATTTCGTCCTGAGTCAAATATTCCAGCGGTGCCTTGCAGATCAAACATTCTTCCTTCATACGATCATCCCTCCTGAGTATCATCTTAATTCATATTTTAACTGATATATGTGACTTTTGCAACATCATGTTGCCATATGAAACAGTATCATTACAGTAGAAAACTGCGATTGGAGGTATTACCATGATCCGAAGAATCATTACCATCGATGAAGAAAAATGCAACGGCTGTGGCCTGTGCGCCGATGCCTGCCATGAAGGTGCCATTGGCATCGTAGACGGCAAGGCGAAGCTGCTCCGGGAGGACTACTGCGACGGTCTGGGCGATTGCCTGCCCGCTTGTCCCACGAACGCCATCTCCTTTGAAGAGAGGGAAGCGCCTGCTTACAATGAAGCAGCTGTTCTGGCTGCGAAGAAAGCAAAGGAAGCACCGCTGCCTTGCGGCTGTCCCGGTTCTGCCTGCCAGAGCATCTGCCACGATCACCATAGCGACGATGTGTATGTTCCGAGCCGTCTGACCAACTTCCCGGTGCAGATCAAGCTGATGCCTCCCAATGCACCGTACTTCGACGGCGCTGATCTGCTGATTGCTGCCGACTGTACCGCTTATTCCTACGGTAATTTCCATCACGACTTTATGCAGGACAAGGTGACACTGATCGGCTGTCCCAAGTTGGATATGGTAGACTACTCTGAAAAGCTGACGCAAATTTTTAAGTACAATAACATTCGTTCCATCACCGTCACCCGGATGACCGTGCCCTGCTGCGGTGGCTTGAGCCATGCTGTGAAAACCGCGCTGGAGAACAGCGGTAAGAATATCCCTCTGCATATCGTAACCATCAGTCCCGACGGACAAATTATGAGATAAAGGAGAATCGACTATGTTTTGTTTTCAATGTGAGCAGACCGCCGGTTGCAAGTCTTGCGCTGGCAAAGTAGGTGTATGCGGTAAGAAATCCGATACCGCAGAAATTCAGGATAAGCTGACCGGCGCGCTGATCGGTCTGGCCAGAGCCACCGAAGGCAACGAACACGTTGTCAGCGATTCCACCGCTGCGGTAATCGTGGAAGGCCTGTTTGCCACTCTGACCAATGTGAATTTTGATAACGATGCGCTGTTGGCCATCATGGATAAGGTAGATGTAGAGAAGCGGAAGCTGGTTCCCGAATGCTACAACTGTGCATCCTCCTGTGGTCGGAACAACGACTACGATATGAATAAGCTGTGGAACGCAGACGAGGATATCCGTTCCCTCAAGTCCCTGATTCTGTTCGGCATCCGTGGTGTTGCTGCTTATGCTTACCATGCCGCTGTTCTGGGTTATAAGGACGAAAGCATCCATAAGTTCCTTTACAAGGCGCTCTTTGCCATCGGCATGGACGATTGGGGCATGGAAGAACTGCTGCCTATCGTGCTGGAAGTGGGCGAGGTCAACCTCAAGTGCATGGCAATGCTGGACCAGGCCAACACCGAGACTTTCGGCCATCCCGAACCCACCCAAGTCAGCCTGACCGTGGAGAAGGGACCCTTCATCGTCATCACCGGTCACGATCTCTATGATCTGAAGCTCCTGCTGGAGCAGACAGAGGGCAAGGGCATCAATATCTACACCCACGGCGAAATGCTGCCTGCCCATGCCTATCCCGAACTGAAAAAGTATCCCCATCTGAAGGGCAACTTCGGTACTGCATGGCAGAATCAGCAGAAGGAATTCTCTGTGTTGGCAGCTCCCATCCTCTTTACCACCAACTGCCTGATGCCTCCCAAGGAAAGCTATGCCGACCGGGTATTCACTACCGAGGTAGTTGGCTATCCCGGCATGCAGCATATTGGTGCTAATAAGGACTTTACTCCCGTCATTGAAAAGGCTTTGGAACTGGGCGGTTTCGATAAGGACACCACTTTCCCCGGTATCAATGGCGGCGAAACTGTTATGACCGGCTTTGCAAGAAACACGGTTATGTCCGTTGCAGGTACTGTGATCGACGCGGTAAAGGCCGGTGCTATCAAGCACTTCTTCCTGGTGGCAGGTTGCGACGGCTCCAGACCCGGACGGAACTACTACACCGAGTTCGTTAAGCAGACTCCCAAGGATACTGTGGTGCTGACCCTGGCCTGCGGCAAGTATCGCTTCAATGACCTGGATCTGGGCACCATCGGTGGTCTGCCCCGGCTGCTGGACATCGGTCAGTGTAACGATGCTTACTCCGCCATTCAGATTGCTGTGGCTCTGGCAGAAGCCTTCGGCTGCGGTGTCAATGATCTACCCCTGTCCATGGTGCTCAGCTGGTATGAG
>JAGBVD010000129.1 GCA_017630495.1 Oscillospiraceae bacterium | reverse complement strand
GCTCCTGCCGGGGATGTGTATGTACCGAGCCGCCTGAGCAACTTCCCGGTACAGATCAAGCTGATGCCCCCCAACGCACCGTACTTCGACGGTGCTGATCTGCTGATTGCTGCCGACTGCACCGCCTATTCCTACGGTAATTTCCACCACGATTTTATGCAGGATAAGGTAACGCTGATCGGTTGTCCCAAGCTGGACATGGTAGACTACTCTGAAAAGTTGACGCAGATTTTTAAGTTTAACAATATTCGTTCCATCACCGTCACGCGGATGACCGTGCCCTGCTGCGGTGGCTTGAGCCATGCTGTGAAAACCGCGCTGGAGAATAGCGGTAAGAATATTCCCCTGCATATCGTAACCATCAGTCCTGACGGACAAATTATCAGATAAAGGAGAATCGACTATGTTTTGTTTTCAATGTGAGCAGACCGCCGGTTGCAAGTCTTGCGCTGGCAAAGTAGGTGTATGCGGAAAGAAAGCCGATACCGCCCAGATCCAGGATAAGCTGACTGGCGCACTGATCGGTCTGGCCAGAGCCACCGAAGGCAACGAACACGTTGTCAGCGATTCCACCGCTGCGGTGATCGTGGAGGGCCTGTTTGCTACCCTGACCAATGTAAACTTTGATAATGACGCACTCCTTGCCATTATGGATAAGGTAGATGTGGAAAAGCGGAAGCTGGTTCCCGAATGCTATAAGTGCGCATCCGCCTGCGGTCGAAACAACGACTACGACATGAATAAGCTGTGGAACGCTGACGAGGATATCCGTTCCCTCAAGTCCCTGATTCTGTTCGGCATCCGTGGTGTGGCTGCCTATGCATACCATGCTGCTGTGCTGGGTTACAAGAATGAGGGCGTCCATAAGTTCCTGTACAAGGCTCTCTTTGCCATCGGTATGGATGACTGGGGCATGGAAGAACTGCTACCTATCGTGTTGGAAGTGGGTGAAGTGAACCTCAAGTGCATGGCAATGCTGGACAAAGCCAACACCGAGACCTTCGGCCATCCCGAACCCACCCAGGTCAGCCTGACCGTGGAGAAGGGTCCCTTCATCGTCATTACCGGTCACGATCTGTATGATCTGAAGCTCCTGCTGGAGCAGACAGAAGGCAAGGGTATCAATATCTACACCCACGGCGAAATGCTGCCTGCCCATGCTTATCCCGAACTGAAGAAGTACCCCCACCTGAAGGGTAACTTTGGCACCGCATGGCAGAACCAGCAGAAGGAATTTGCTGTCCTTGCAGCACCCATTCTGTTTACCACCAACTGCCTGATGCCTCCCAAGGATAGCTATGCTGACCGGGTGTTCACCACGGAAGTAGTTGGTTATCCCGGTATGCAGCACATTGGTCCGGACAAGGACTTTACTCCTATCATCGAAAAGGCTTTGGAACTGGGTGGCTTTGATAAGGACACCACCTTCCCCGGTATCAATGGTGGAGAAACCGTTATGACCGGCTTTGCAAGAAATACGGTTATGAGCGTTGCGGGTACTGTGATCGATGCTGTGAAAGCCGGTGCCATCAAGCACTTCTTCCTGGTGGCAGGTTGCGATGGCAGCCGTCCCGGCAGAAACTACTACACCGAGTTCGTCAAGCAGACTCCCAAGGATACCGTGGTGCTGACCCTGGCCTGCGGCAAGTACCGTTTCAATGACCTGGATCTGGGTACCATCGGCGGTCTGCCCCGGCTGCTGGACATCGGCCAGTGTAACGATGCTTACTCTGCTATTCAGATCGCTGTGGCTCTGGCAGACGCCTTCGGCTGTGGTGTCAACGATCTGCCCCTGAGTATGGTTTTGAGCTGGTATGAGCAGAAAGCTGTCTGCATCCTGCTGACCCTGCTGCACCTGGGCATCAAGAATATCCGCCTTGGCCCCACGCTGCCTGCCTTCGTTTCCCCCAATGTGCTAAGCTTCCTGGTGGAGAAGTTTAATATCGCTCCCATTACCACTCCCGAAGAAGATCTGAAGGCAATTCTCGGTTAATTGTACACGCAAATACACCTGGCCGGAGAATCCCCCTCTCTGGTCAGGTGTTTATCCTTTTTCTCTGTGACAAAAGCACCGACAAGCTTGCAGAGAATTTGGTATTCTAAATAAAAAGGAGGCAAGACTATGAATCATATGGAACTTTATGATTTGATCGTCATTGGCGGCGGCCCCGGCGGCTACAACGCAGCAGAGCGGGCAGCTCGTGCGGGTCTTAAGACTCTGCTGTTTGAAAAGCGTGCATTGGGCGGCGTTTGCTTAAACGAGGGATGTATTCCTTCCAAGGCTTTGCTGAACTCTGCCAAGACTTATGAGCATGCCCTTCACGCAGCTAACTATGGTGTGACTTGTAGCGATGTGCGTATTGATCAGGAAGCGGTTGTTGCCAGAAAAGCAAAGGTCGTTCGCACCTTAGTTTCCGGTGTTCGTGCCAAAATGAAACATGCGGGTGTAACCGTAATCATGGAAGAAGCAATGATTGTCGGCAAAGATAACAATGGCTTTCTTGTTTCCGCAGGTGGTAAAACCTATACCGCTAAGCATTTGATCATCGCCACAGGCTCATCCAATGCGATCCCACCGTTGCCTGGCATTAAAGAAAATCTGGGCGACTTTGTCCTGACTAACCGTGAGCTTCTGGAATTGAAGAAGATTCCCAAGGAGTTTGTTGTGATCGGTGGCGGTGTCATCGGTCTGGAAATGGCGTGCTATTACAACACAGTTGGTTCCAAGGTTACGGTGGTAGAAATGCTGGACCATATTGCCGGTCCCACAGATCGGGAGATCAGCACAATGCTTCAGCGGGAGTTGGAGCAAAAGGGCGTTACTTTCCTGCTGGGACATAAAGTGCAGTCTGTGGAACCCAGTGCTGTAATTGCGGAAGATCCGAACGGACAGATTAAGCGCATTCCGGCTGATAAGGTATTGCTCTCTATTGGCCGCCGTGCGAACTGCGCTGGTATTGGTTTAGAAAACATTGGAGTAGCTTATGACCGTGGCATTACCACGGATACTATGTGCCGTACCAATGTTCCCAATGTCTATGCCATTGGAGATGTGAACGGTCATTACATGCTGGCGCACACGGCATACCGAGAGGGAGAGGTTGCCGTCAATACGATCCTGGGCAAGGGAGATACGATGCGTTATCACGCCAATCCCTCCGTTATCTACACCCAGCCAGAGATCGCGTCTGTCGGTAAGACGGAGGAGGAGTGCAAGGCAAAGGGTATTGATTATGAAGTATCAAAGCTCTCTATGCGGTATTCCGGGCGCTTTGTAGCTGAGAACGAAGGCGCAGATGGGTTGTGCAAGATCATCGTTGACCGCAAAAGGCGCACGATCCTGGGTGTTCACCTTATCGGCACCTATTCCGGTGAAATCATTTGGGGCGCTGCGGAAATGATCGAAATGCAGCTGCGTGTCCCTGATGCCCGTCAAATTATCTTCCCCCATCCGACCGTCAGCGAGATCATTCGGGAAACTCTCTGGGAGTTTAACGACTGAGGATGCCCTTATGCCAATTGTGATTTAACGAATGCAACGCAAAATGCCTCTTTCTTCAAGAATGCAACGCTGAGGCGTTTAGCGTTGCATTGTATCAAATTGTGCAGTATATGCCAAAAAGGTAACCACTGATGATACAATTTGTGTCATCGGTGGTTATTTT
>JAGBVD010000128.1 GCA_017630495.1 Oscillospiraceae bacterium | reverse complement strand
GCTTTCCACATGGGGGCAGTCCAGGCAGTATTCAGTAGCACCCTCCGGAGCATTTTCCCGCTTGAAGAAGGCAACACCGCCCACAGAACTGACGCTATGGCACTTGGCTTTCGCAAAGTGCTGGATCAGGTCCAGATCGTGGCAGCACTTGGCCAGAATGGTGGCAAAGGTTTTGCCTTCCCAAAGGCTGTGCAGCTTGAAATAGGCCTGCAAATAGTGCCAGAAGCGGACACGCTCCGTCTGGTCAATAGTGATCAGCTTGCCCAAAACACCGGTCTTCAGGACTTTGTCCAAAAGATTTACGCCGGCGCTGTAGCGAAGCACGTGGCAAACAACGATCTTTCGGCCTGTTTTCTTTTGGGCCTTCAGCAGAAGGTCGATCTCCTCGGCAGAATCGGAAATAGGCTTTTCCAGCAAAATGTCATATCCCAGCTCCATGGCCCGGATACACTGATGGACATGGTCCTTGTCCCAGGTGGAGATGATCAGAATATCCGCTCTCTTTTCCCGGAAGAAGATTTCCTCATCAGTAAACAGATTCTTTTCTTCCAGTGGCATCATTTGGCTGATTTTCACCAGCTGCTGGGGATTGCGGTCGCAAACGCTGACAACAGTAAACTTTCTCGGCTCCTGGGCCACCATATTCTGGGCATAAACAGTACCCCGGTTGCCGCATCCAAGAATTGCTACAGTGAATGTCTGATTCATTTCCATTCTCCTTGTTTATATTTGATAAGCTTATATTAAAAGGCAGACAGAGGATTTACAATAAAAGTATCCGTCCGGAAATTGGATTTTTGCGAACAATATATTGAATATTATATATAACTATGCTACAATGGCTCCAAAGGGGGCAGAGGTATGTTTACGGATTTTTCCGAACTTTCCCGGCAGTATTTTACGGTATCGGATATATTTGTTTCCAAACAGTTTTCCAAGGAAAAAACATCCATCGATATGTGCGCCGAGCCGCGTAGTACCGATGCGCTGTTGCTGTTTACCTCCGGAACGGCAATTTGCTACCAGGAAAACTTTGAGCCTTGCTTCGTTTCCCAGGGAACGGTGATGTATATGCCCAAAGGTAGTCGCTATACCTGGGACATTCTGCCAGCTGCCAACGGCTTGCAGCAGCGGATCTTATTTGAGTTTACTTTGGAGCGCTTGGATATTACCCATTGCCAAACGGTGAAAAGAGCAATTTCAACCGCCGCCACCGGAGAACCGTTGCATCTTGCCGACCACGTTGTGGTGGCCAGCTGCAACAATACCTCTGCCTACCAAAACTTATTTGAAAAGCTCCATAGCCAGTTTACAAACCCCAATCAGCAGCCTTTGGATATCTATTTGACCATCCACGAGATTTTTGCGATGATCGGCAAGGAACATAAAAGTGAAAAGCGGAGAGTGGATTTTAAGACCATCGAAAAGGGTATTTCCTACCTGGAGACCACGGAACGGTTTGATCTGCAGGTGAGCGACCTGGCTAAAATGTGCAATGTAAGTTTGCGATACTTTGAAAAGCTGTTCAAGGTCTATGCCGGTGTTACCCCAAAGGAATACTTGGATGCCCGGCGCATCAGCCTGATCAAGATCCTGCTGGGCAAAAACGAGCTTTCCCTGGAACAGATCGCTGCAGAGCTGTCTTTTTGCGATACCGGCCATTTGTGCCGCTTCTTTAAGCAAAAAACCGGTTTGACCCCCACCCAGTATAAACAGATCTAACTTGTATTTTTGTCAGCAATGCAATATAATGATGAAAGAATGAAAAGAAAGTGTGATTAAATGAAGGTTTGGCAGCATTTTAAAACCATTACATATCACCGCTGGCTGGTACGGGAAGGTTGCTTCCGGGTGGGCTTGTATTGGCAGGGACTGACCCACGATTTGAGCAAATATTCTCCCACAGAGTTTCTCAGCGGCATACGCTATTTCCAGGGAACACGCAGTCCCAACTCCGCAGAGCGGGAAGCCAACGGCTTTAGCCAAGCCTGGATGCACCATAAGGGCCGCAACCGCCACCACTATGAATATTGGTCAGACTTGAGTCTGGAAACCCGGCGCTATGAGTATGTGCAAATGCCCCGGAAATACCTGGTAGAAATGGTGATGGACCGCCGGGCAGCCTGCAAAGTGTACCAGGGAAAGAATTATCACCCCGGTTCGGAACTGGAGTATCTGGAGCGAAGCCGGGAACGGATGTTCATCAATCAGGAAACGCTGAAGCAGCTGAACTATATTTTGACGATGCTCAAGGAAAAAGGGGAGGAAAGGACTTTCCGGTATTTGCGAAACGATGTGTTGAAAGGAAAACCCTTCCCTTGGGAACAGGAAGAATAAAGATAACTGAATAAACACAAAAACCCCGGATATCCTATTTATATCCGGGGTTAAAAATATGCGAGAAATTGGAAAAAACTACTTGACATTTTCCTGCCTTTGGGTATAATAATACCCGTGCTTACAGCATAGAGGATTAGTGTAACGGTAGCACACCGGACTCTGACTCCGTTCGCGGGGGTTCGAATCCCTCATCCTCTGCCAAAAAAAGACCACCCAAACGTGTGGTCTTTTTTTGGCAGAGGATGAGGGTGGATTCGAAAATTTAAATGCAACGCGGATGAGCGTTGCCCGCCGCGGCTTGACGCGGCGGAACATTTATCTTCGCTCCACGGAGCGAAGATGCAAACGAATCCCTCATCCGACCAAGTTTAGGAATGTTCTCAATAAATAGCCACCAGTGCAAACACTGGTGGCTACCTTAATTTTTGCCTGCGGCAAAAATGCATATCGAATCCCT
>JAGBVD010000127.1 GCA_017630495.1 Oscillospiraceae bacterium | reverse complement strand
TTGACGGCAGGGAGGATCTGTCGTACAATGGTGCTATCACAAATGAGGAAGTGATCAAATGGCTGTTCGGCAGGCGACGGTGCAGGATGTGCCCCGGATTTTGGAAATTTATGGCCCGTATGTGAAAAATACGGCTATCAGCTTTGAATACGAAGTGCCTACCCAGGAGGAATTTACAAAGCGGTTTTTGGGAATTACCGCGGAGTTTCCCTGGCTGGTTTGGGAAGAAAACGGCACAGTTTTAGGCTATGCCTACGGCAGCCGACCCTTTGAACGGGCGGCCTATCAGTGGTGCGCGGAAGCATCCATCTACCTTTGCCCGGAGGCCCACAAAAAGGGCATCGGCAAAAAGCTGTATGTAGCGTTGGAGCAGCTTTTGCAGGCGCAAGGCTACAAGAAAGTTTATGCCATCATCACCACCGCCAACGAAGACTCTGTTGCATTCCACCGGGCGGTAGGCTACAAAGAAACAGCCACGATGCCCAATTGCGGCTACAAATTCGGCAAGTGGTACGGCACGGTTTGGATGGAAAAAGACTTAAACACCTGGGATGCCCCACCTGAAAAGCCCCGTACCAGTCACATCTGACAATTACAGATATCAGGAAAACCCTGCAAAATGGCTAGTGCTGCCCTTTGCAGGGTGATTTTTCTTGTTGTGGAAAATGTCGAATTATGGTATAATGAACGAAATATGAACGAAAGGCGGAGGAAGACAATGCGACAGCAAACCAGGCAAAAACTGTATATTGCGCTGGGCGTAGTGGCTGTTTTGGCACTGCTGACACTACTGGCTTTCTCCGGGGATAATTTTGATCTGCTGAAAAGATTGCTCACCCAGGATTACACCAATGAGCAGCTGCGTCAGCAGCTGGAAGAGTTTGGGTGGCGCGGCTATGTGGTGATCTCTGTTCTGGCGATGCTGCAGGTGGTTTGTACCTTTTTGCCTGCAGAGCCGGTGCAGGTGCTGGGCGGTTTTACTTTTGGTTTCCCGGTAGGTCTGCTGCTATGTATGATCGGTGTCATCATCGGAAACACCCTGATCTATATGCTGCAGAACATCTTTGGCGACCGGCTGCGTGGTTTCTTCATTAAGAAGCTGCATTTGGATTTGGAAACCATCGCCCAATCCAGCAAATGTGTAGCGGTTATCTTTATTTTATACTTTCTGCCGGCGATCCCCTATGGAATGATCTGCTTCTTCGCTGCCAGCACCGGAATGTCCTACCGGCGCTATATCACGGTGACCAGCCTTGGCTCGTTGCCGTCGGTATGTATCGGTGTGGGTTTGGGATATATGACCGTTGTGTCCAGCTGGATGGTATCAGTGGGCATTTTCAGCTTGCTGATTTTACTGGTGGCCATTATGTTCTGGAAAAAGGATGCGCTTTTCGGAAAGCTCAACAACTATGCCGGCAAGCACAAAAAGACCGCCCAGATCAAGGTGCGGGATATGAACGGTTTTGTGCTGGCAGTGGTATACCGGGCAGTGAGTTTGTATTACGCTCTCTGCGGCATCCGGGTGAAGACCGTCAACAAGGTGGGTGTGCCGGAAAAACCGTCTATCATTTTGTGCAACCACGGCTCTTTTATTGATTTTATTTATGCGGCGGCGCTGATTCGCAAATTCAGACCCAATTTCATTGTGGCGCGGCTGTACTTTTATAACAAGTATTTGCGGTGGCTGCTGCAAATGGTGGGCGCGTTCCCCAAGAGTATGTTTGCCACCGATTTGGAAAATGCCAAAAACTGTCTGACGGTGCTGCGGGAGAAAAACCACCTGGCAATGATGCCCGAGGCGCGGCTTTCTACCACCGGACGGTTTGAAGACATCCAGGAAAGCACCTATGCCTTTATTAAAAAGGCCGGTGTCAGTGTCTATACGATTAAAATCTGCGGCGACTATTTTGCCGACCCCAAGTGGGGCAAGGGCTTCCGCCGGGGCGCGGTTGTGGAGGCGGAGCTGGACATTCTCTACACCGCCCAGCAAGTCAAGGATATGTCTTTGGAGCAGCTGAAGCAGGGCATTGATGCTCGTTTGGATTATAACGAATTTCAGTGGCTGCAGCAGCGTCCCAATATCCGTTATCACAGCAAGCGTATGGCGGAGGGTCTGGAAAACATCTTGACTGTCTGCCCCAAATGCGGTGGCAAGTACACCCTTACCACGAAGGGGAAGAAGATTTTCTGTGACCACTGTGGGTATTTAACATCTTTGGATGAGCGGTATGCATTTACTGATGGATTCCGTTTTGATAATTTGACCCAGTGGTACGACTGGCAGAAGCAGCTTCTTAACAAAGAAATTGCGGACGATCCGGAGTATACACTGTCCTCTGCGGTACAGCTGCGGCTGCCCGGCGATGGCAACGGCCTTACTCGCTACAGCGGAGAGGGTGTCTGCACCTTAAACCGGGAGGGCCTTACCTACACCGGCACCAAGGACGGAGAAGATGTACAGCTGCATTTTCCCATCCAGCGAGTCTACAGACTGCTGTTCGGCGCAGGAGAGAACTTTGAAATTTACGACGGCACGCAGATACTGTATTTTGTGCCGGAGGAAAAACGCTCCGCTGTACAGTGGTATATGGCTTCGATGATTTTGCACGACGAGGCTGCAAACAGATAGAGGAGGGATCCTTATCGTTACGAAAGAGAAATCTGCCCGACAAAAGGAGCAGGCTTATTCCAATATCAGCGTCCGATCCTTTGTGGTGGTGGCGGTGATTTTGCTGGTGATGCTGTTTTTCTGCGGTGCGCTGTCCTATGTGATTCCCCAGGGTGCTTTTGCCCGGGATGGCAGCGGCAACATCATTCCCGACACCTATCAGGTGGGAACTGTGGAAGGCATCGCCTTGTGGCGGATCATTACAGCACCGGTGCGGGTGTTCGCATCCGGGGATGCCCTCACCATCATTATGATCAGCATTTTTCTGCTGGTAATGAGCGGTGTGTTCAATCTTTTGGAAAAAACCGGCGGCATCAAAACCTTTATTGCTGTGATTATGCGCAGGCTGCGGGATAAGGGCGGTCCGGTAGTGTGCATTACGGTACTGATCTTTATGCTTTTTGGCAGCCTTTTTGGCATGTTTGAAGAGCTGGTAACACTGCTGCCGCTGATCATTGTGTTTATGCTGACTATGCAAATGGACACCATGATGGGTTTGGGTGCGTGTCTGATGGCGGCTTGCTTTGGATTTTCCACAGCCATCACAAACCCCTTCTCGGTGGGCACAGCGGCACAGCTGGCAGGTATTCACGCCTCCTCCGGTGCGTGGCTGCGAATCGTGTTTTTCGTGATTGTCTATCTGGTGCTATGTGCGTTTTTGGTAGGCTATCTGAAGAAGATCCAAGCCAATCCCCAGTATTCGCCTACCTATGAAGCAGATCTGCAAAAACGGGCAAGTTTAATGGGTGATGGAGAACCGTTACCGGATCAGGACCGGATCTTCCGGGTCTATGCCACCTTCTTTGCCATTCAGGGAGTGCTGCTGGTGGCCATTGCCTGTATTCGGCAGATCTCCGGGTTTGCCATTCCTGTTTTGGCGGCAAGCTTTTTGATCTCCGGTCTGATTGCAGGCCAGATTGTTTGCAAGGACTTCAAGCGGGTGCTTGGTTACTTTTTAAAGGGTGCGGCGGCAATGCTTCCGGCGGTGGCGATGATCGCCCTGGCATCCTCCATTAAATTGGTAATGGACGAAAGCAACATCATCGATACGGTGATGCACACGGTACTGAAGCTTTTGGTAGGAAAGGGTAAATTCGTTACCATTTTGCTGATCTACGGGCTGATTTTGTTCTTGCAGCTGTTTATCGGCTCGGCTTCTGCCAAGATCTTTTTAGTGATGCCCATCGTCTTACCTATTACCAATGCGCTGGGCATTTCCCCCACACTGGTGATCCTTACTTACTGTATGGCGGACGGCTTTACCGATGTGATCCTGCCCACCAACCCGGTGCTGCTGATTGGTTTGTCTATGGCCAATGTGTCCTATGGAAAATGGCTGAAATGGACCTGGAAGCTGCAGCTGTTGCTGTTTGTGATCTCTATTGTCGTGCTGCTGTTCGGTGTTTTGATCGGTTATTAAAGAAAGAAGCCGCGAATCGAAAGATTCGCGGCTTTTCTTATTTGGCGGTGTCCTCTTTCAGGACATTGGCCAACACGTGCCGGTAGATGCCGGTGAACTGGGCCTGGGCCTTTTCCAGGTCCTCGTCGGAAAGTTTGCCTTCTTCCCAGCGTTTGCGCAGAGCCTTTGCCTTCTTTTCCAGTCGGGAGAATTCCCGGTTGATACCGCTTAAAGCGCGGTTGGCGGTGGGGTCGGAATAATGCATTGTGTTTCCTCCTATATTCTGTTTTATAGGCAGGCAACAAAAAAAGCCTACCTTGCAAATGGATAGAATTTCCCTAAAGAAATTCAATCCTTGCAAAATAAGCTAAAATTTATGTGGGCCTATGATAGCACGGCCGCATACTTTTGTCAATGGGTAATTGTCAAAGGTTTTTGTTTGTGCTATAATCTGTAACGAGGTGATAAATGTGATCTATACAGAAAAGACAAAGAAGGCGATGAAGCTGTGCTTTGAGGCCCATAAGGACCAGAAGGACAAAAGCGGTCTTCCTTATGTGTTCCATCCTTTCCACTTGGCCGAACAGATGGAAACAGAAGAAACCACTATTGTGGCGCTGCTGCACGATGTAGCAGAGGACACGGACATTACACTGGAAGATTTGGCAAAAGAGGGTTTTGGCGATGGAGTGATGCAGGCACTGAAACTGCTGACCCACGACAAAAAGGTGGACTATATGGATTATGTCCGGGCTATTCAGGAAAATCCCATTGCCAAAGCGGTAAAGCTGGCTGATCTGCGCCATAATTCCGATCTGTCCAGATTGGATGTAGTAGACGAGAAAGCTTTGGCCAGACGGGAAGCGTATTTGCAGGCAATGGCGTTTCTGGAAAATGTCTGACTGGATAAACGGAGGTTTTGAGAATGTATCTGATTCACCCGAAATGCAAACAGTATAAGGCAAACCTGCACTGCCACACCAAGCTTTCCGATGGTAAAATGACCCCTCGCCAAATCAAGAGAATGTACAAAAAAGCCGGCTACTCCATCCTCTCCATTACGGATCACGAGACTCCCGGCAACCACAGCTATCTTAACGACAAGAACTTTATCACCATCACCGGCTACGAAGCCTATATCCGCAACTGCGACCGCAATCAAAGCAATCCGTATAACAAAGAGATCCATATGAATCTCTTTGCAAAAGATCCGGAGAATACCGGCATTGTCTGCTTTAATCCCGGTTACTGCAAATATTTAAGTGACGGACAAAAAGCCGCGCTGACCAAGTACGGCTCCCAAGCGCCCAGAGAATACAGCGTGGAGTATATCAATAACTTCATTAAGACCGCAACGGAAAACGGCTTTTTGGTTACCTATAACCACCCCTGGTGGTCTATGGAAGATGAGGCAGATATTTTAAGCTACGATGGCTATTTCAGCCTGGAGATCAGCAACTACTCTTCTGACCTTTTAAGCTCCCTGGAATACAGCGGCGCGCTGTATGATAAAATGCTTATCCGTGGCAAGCGGGTCTACTGCCATAGCGCTGACGATAACCACAACAGATACCCCGAGGGGGATGCGCTGTGCGACAGCTTTGGCGGCTTTACTATGATCATGCCGGAGGAATTTACATACGAAGGCATTATCAAAGCAATGGAAAGCGGCGAAATGTATTCTTCTATGGGCCCTACCTTCAAAGAGGTGTCCATGGAAGGCAACCGCATCCATATTGTATGCTCTGATGTCAGCCGCATTATGGTCTTTACCGGCAGCAAGTACCCCAAGCGCCTGATCGCCCAGCCGGGCTGCACGGTCAATACGGCAGATTTTGAGATCGATGACCGGGCCAATTATATCCGGGTGTCCATCGTGGACGATAAGGGTCGTTATGCCGATACCCGGGGCTTCTTCCGGGACGAACTGGAATTTTAAAAACAACAATAAGACCGCTCCACCTTGTGGTGGGGCGGTCTTAAATGTTAATCCGGGATATATTCTGCGATATCCTCTAAACGGCAGTTTAGTGCAGCGCATAATTTGCTTAATGTTTTGGTTTCAATATTCTCGTTGGCCCGCAGGCGGCGAACGGTCTTGCTGTCGATTCCACACTGCTCCCGCAGCTGATAGGTGGTTACTTTCTTATTTTCCATAGTTTTCCAAAGCCGATCAAAACGAATCATAATTATCCCCCCATTGACATTGTTTATTATGGGGGTTATAATCCTAATTATTAAGGGGATATAATCCCCATATTAAAAAGCAAGGATCGGGATGTTTTATGGATTGTTCTGTTAGCGGCTATTTGGAAAAGCGTACTACAGGGGAACTGTGTGGAATTCTGAATTACTGTCTGCGTGAAAACAACTATAATAGCTATGAATATATGATTTTGAAGATTCTGGAAATTTTGGAGCAGCGCCTCTCCTTGGAGGATTTGTCACCTGCTGTAGCGAGGTATTTAACAAGGCGGTTGCAGAAGGATAAAGCGTTAAAATCGGAATAACAAAACCCAAGCTGCCTATGACAGCTTGGGTTTTGTTGTATAATTTACTTTTTCTTGGGCTCGCGGATCCGGCTTAGCTTCTTGTTCAGAGCCAGCAGGTCTTCCTTGGTGAATTTGGCATCCATCATACCGCCCATAAGGGTCAGCAGACGCAGAACGGTGAAGCCGTTCATCATGCTCATCATATCCGCATTGACCTCAAAGCCCATAGGCTTTGCCTTTTCGCCCTTCTTCTTGCCGCCCAGCATTTTGCCCATCAGCTTGGCAAAGAGCAGCTTGCCACGGAAGGTGGAGATCACGTCGCCCATCTTGGAGTTCAGGGACAGACGGCCGGGCTTTTCGTCGATGTCGAACCAGTTGAGGATCGCACCCTCTTCCTTCAGACGATATTCCTCGTTGAAGGTGTCCACCTTGCGGATGGTGCTTTCGTCGGTGCAATCACCGGCGACTGCCTTCAGGGTGGTTTCGCCCACATTGGGAACATCAAAGTAGAAGAAGTGGTCAGCTGCTTCCTTCACGCCCAGGGAAACGCCGTTAGCAAACAGCTCGACAGAAGGCTGGTTGGAGTAGACAGTAACCTTGGTGGTCTCTTCCACACGGTCTACATACCGCTTGCCGCACAGATGGACGAAGGGCTCGTCAGACAGCCATGCTTTGTAAGCATAGAAGGAGTCCTTCTTGTACTTGCGGTCGAAGGTCATCAGACCCTTGTGGTTCTGACCGTTTTCGCCGCCCTCGTTGCGGGCATCTGCGCCAAAGTCAAACATATTCCATACATGGGTTGCCCACATATACTTCCGGGTGAACAGCTGCTTGATCAGCTCTTCGTGGTAGTAAGCCTGGTATTCCTCGGTGTAGTCGCCCTGGCGGGGATCGGAGGTGTGCCAGTTCAGTGCCTCACAGCCGTACTCGGAGCAGCCGATGGGGATGTTGGGGTGCATAGCGTGGAACTTGTCAAACCAGGGGCCGTTCATGCTTGTCTCGCCACCGTACCAGCCAAAGTAGTGGTTGTAGGAAACCACATCGGGGATCTGCAGGTAGGGGTCCTCCATCTTGCACATAGAAACAGCAGCGATGGTGGTCAGTCTGGTCTTGTCCATTTCGTGGCACAGATCGTTGAGGATGTTGTGATTTTCCAGGAGATCCGGGGTGCTGCCGCCAATGGAGATCTCATTGGAAAGGCCCCAAACCACGATACAGGGGTGGTTGTAGTTCTGAACGACCAGTTCCTTCATCTGGGAAATGGTGTTTTCCCGGCCGGTGGGCATATGCTTGGAGATGTAGGGGATTTCTGCCCAGATCACCAGACCCTTTTCGTCGCACAGATCGTAGAAATACTGGTCGTGCTGATAGTGAGCCAGACGGATGGTGGTCGCGCCCATTTCACAGATCAGGTCAATGTCCTCTTCGTGATGCTCGGGCAGCAGAGCGTTACCGAAGCCCCAGCGGTCCTGGTGGCGGGAAACACCCCGGAGAGGATATTCCTCGCCGTTAAGGATGAAGCCGTTGTTGGGATCGATCTGGAAGGTGCGGCAGCCAAAACGGGTGCAAACACTGTCGATCACTTCACCGTTTTCTA
>JAGBVD010000126.1 GCA_017630495.1 Oscillospiraceae bacterium | reverse complement strand
GCCGGTGTTGGGCATGTTTACGCTGATGATCATTCGCGGATTCATTCCTTTTGGCAGGGTTTCTATGCTCTATTCGGATATGTACCACCAGTACTATCCCTTTTTTGCGGCATTCCGCCGGGCGCTTATCAACGGGGACAGCTTGCTGTATAACTGGAATGTGGGTATGGGCATGGACTATCTGGGCCTGATCTCCTACTATCTGGCGTCACCGCTGAATTTGCTCAGCGTTCTTGTGCCGGAAAGTATGCTGCTGGGCTATTTCTCTTTGCTGATGCCAATTAAGCTGGGACTGGCCGGATTGTTCTTCGGCATCTTCTTGAAAAAGACATTCCACAAGGACGATTTTTCCATTCCTGTCTTTGGTTGCTTTTATGCGTTCTGTGCCTGGGCATTGGGATACCACTGGAATATTATGTGGCTGGATACCTTTGCACTGCTGCCGCTGGTGGCACTGGGCACGATTGCTCTTTTAAAAGAGAGAAAGTTCGCATTATACACGATTTCTCTGTTTTTATCGGTGTTTTCTAATTATTATATTGGATTATTTACTTGTGTTTTTGTGGCACTGGTGTTTCTGTGCTATGAGATCTGCCGCTGGCAAGGCATCAAACGCTTTATCATGGACCTGGGACGCATTGCGCTGTATTCTGTGCTGGCCATCGGTATGACCGCGATTCTGGAACTGCCGGCTTATGCTGCGCTGCAGACCACCCAATCCAGCATCAACAAATTCCCCCAAGGCTTCCAGCTGAATATTACCGATGAGGACACCTGGATGGGCCTTTTGGATGCAATGCGCCAGGTGGCAGGCAATATGAACGGCGGTTTGACACCGTCCTTTAAAGAAGGCTTGCCCAATCTTTACTGCGGTGTTGCGGCAACAGTATTTGCTTTCCTGTTTCTTACCTGCAAGCAGGTGAAATTACGGGACAAAATTTGCAGTGTTGTGCTGCTGCTGTTTTTTAATTTAAGCATTATTATCCGGCAGCTGGATTATATTTGGCATGGTTTCCATTTTACTAATATGATCCCGTATCGGTTTACCTTTTTGTATAGCTTTGTGCTGCTGTATATGGCTTATCAGGCTTGGGTGCTGCGCAACCGGTTCCGGCTGTGGCAAATCCTGGTGGCAGGCCTATTGGCAACCGGTATTGCTCTTTGCGCCAACGATTTGACAGACCCGGTTTACTGGGCCTACAATGGTGTGTTTTTGCTGCTGTATATTGCAACGCTGTTTTTCCCGTTCTTGTCCAAGACACCCCAAAAAGAGGCAACCTTTGAGGAAAAACGCGCCTTTGTAAAGGAACGGAAATATCAGCGCAAATTAAGCGCCGGAATTTTACTGGGTGTTATGGTGATGGAGATCATCTTAAATCTGGTCAACTTTGGTGTCAGCTTTACCGGCACGATCGTTTCGGATTATCCCCGGGGAAGGGAATACACCGCCTCCATGATCCGGTATATGAAGGAGCGGGAGAAATATAATCTGTTCTACCGGGCGGAAACGACCCACTCCCAGACCCTCAATGACGGCGCGCTGAATGACTATTACGGTATTTCTACCTTTACCAGTTCTGCCAATGTGAGCACTACCCGGTTTATGAAAGCATTGGGCTATGGCGCAAAGGATACCTATAACCGCTATTGCTTCGAAGAAGGCTCCCCGGTATCCAACCTGTTTTTGAATCTGAAATATATGCTGGAACGGCAGGGCCGGGTGGAGGAAAACAACTACTTTGAAGATCTGCACAAGTACGGCAATGTCCACCTTCTGGAAAACAAGGCTTATTTACCCTTGGGATTTCTGGCGGAAAATCAGCTGCTGGAGCTGGATTTTGCTACCGCTGGAAATGAGTCACTGGAGTTCCAAAATGAACTGTTTCGTGCCGCAACCGGTGTACAGGAGGATGTGTGGTCCTTTATCACCGGGCGAAATCTGACCATTTCGGGTGACGATGTGGATGTTACCTCTTACACCCAAAACGGCTACTGTGCCTTCACCACGACCCCGGAGACCGGTGGTGTGATCACATACGAATATATTGCTGACCAGGAAGGCCTTCTGTGTGTCGGATTGGATCTTTATAAAATCAAGAATTTTTCTTTTTGGAAAAACGGTATAGAGCTTTATGACGAGTCTTTCAGCATTCCTCAAACACTGGCGGTGAGTCAGGTGGTGCCTGGGGATGTGGTCCAGGTACAGCTGATTTGCAATGCCAATGAAAAGGGAACGGCGAATCTGGATGCGGCTGTTTTAAATGATCGTGTATTCCAGCAAGGCTACAGCATCCTTGCAGCATCCACGCTGGAACTGACAAGCTTTGAAAACACCCGTATGGAAGGCACGATCCGATGTGATCGGGAGGGTGTTCTTTACACCTCCATTCCCCAGGACGGAAACTGGCTTGCCATTGTAGACGATGAGCTAGCGCAAACCGTAACCGTCGGTAATGCAATGGTGGGTTTGCTGATGACAGAAGGGGAGCATTCTGTTTCCTTTATTTACCGCAATAAGTATTTCTCCCTGGGTTGGAAGATCAGCCTGGCTTGCCTGGCTGTGTTTGTGGGTCTGTATATCAGCATTTATCAGCCAAAACGCAAAAAAGGCAAATACGAAAAGTAAGCGAAGCAGCCACCGAATAATCGGTGGCTGCTTTTCATTCTTCAATATGGCTTTTTCTGTATTTCAGAGGGGAGACCCCGTATTTCTTTTTGAAAAGGGAATAGGCCCACCCCACATTTTCAAAGCCGCAATCGTAGCAAAGGTCAATGATGGGCATATCACTGGTCAGCAGGGAATTGGCCCAGTAATTCAGGCGAATGTCATTGATATATTCCGGGATAGTTTTTCCGTAGTGCGCTTTTACCATCCGGCCCAGATATGCGCGACATTTGCCGCTTAACTGTACCATATGCTCGGAGCTTTGACGAAAATGCTCCGGTTTGGCCATTTGCTGATCCAGCAAAGAAAGCCAATGGGGAACAGAGGGGTCAGTTTGCCGGCTGACAGAGGATTTGGAAAAATAGCGAATGAAGATCTTGCCCAAAAGCACTCTGCACCGATACTGCAGCTGCGCCACATCCCGGATGTCGGTGGTATTTAACAGCTGCAGCTGCTTTTGAAACCACAGGATATCCTCTTCGGCAAGAATGACCGCTGGCGGATGGGGCGCAAGGAGCAATGAGCAGGCAGGAAAGCCATCCCCCAGATACCCAAACAATTCCTGCATCACAGCTTCCGGGAAGGAAAGGTTAATAAAAGAAACGGTTTCGTTGGAGGTGTATTCGTAGCAGTGGGTATCGTCCTTGCGAATAAAAACCAGCGTTCCACGCTGCATAGATTCCTTTTTGCCGTTAATATCATGGATAATATTATCTGATAAGGTGAGAAACACCTCATAAAAGTCGTGGCAGTGTAATTTGGATTTTTCATTACAGATATAGACCGTTCGATAATACATACCGATCTTTTGGTTCAAAAGGCTTACTTCCTCGTTGAAAACTTGGCGCATTTCTATCCCTCCTTGTTTATATTTTCTCATAAAATCTCTTATTTGTACAGAGGAAAATTCATATAAAATTTACTGAATGTCGTGACAGCGTAAAAAATATGCACAATAGAGGAATACAAATCCGCTATCGTATGTTATAATCACAAAAAAGGAGGATGGTACAATGGAAAACAAATCCAATCTGAAATATGTTTTGATCGGTGCCGGTATTCGTGGCCGCGCTTATACAAAGGCAGCCATCGAAGAGCACGGCTGCCAGGTGGTGGCTGTGGCTGATCCCAATGAGGCTACCCGTAACTTTGTCCGGGATACATACAATGTGCCCCAGGAAATGTGCTTTGAAAGCTATGAACAGTTGCTTTCTCTGGGCAAAATCGCTGATTTTGCAATGATCTGCACCCAAGATAAGATGCATGTTGCTCCGGCACTGATGGCCATTGAGCAGGGCTATGATCTGTTGCTGGAAAAGCCTGCAGCGCCTACTCCCGAGGAATGTATGCAGATCTGCAAAGCTGCAGAGGCCAAGGGTGTCCGCGTTTTGATTTGCCATGTGCTACGCTATACCCAGTTTTTCCGTACCGTCAAGGAGATCATTGATTCCGGACGCATCGGCAAGATTATGAGCATTATCCACACCGAGGGTGTAGGTAATGTCCACTACAGCCACTCCTATGTCCGGGGTAACTGGCACAACAGCAAGGAATCCTCCAATATGCTCCTGGCAAAATCCTGCCACGATCTGGACATTCTGCAGTGGCTGATCGGCGGTAATTGCAAGAAGATCCAGTCCTTTGGCGGTCTGCATTATTTCAAGAAGGAGAATGCCCCGGAAGGCGCACCGAAGCGCTGTCTGGACGGCTGTCCTCATGAAAAAACCTGCCCTTACCATGTCAATAAGATCTATCTTCCTGAGGAGATGTTCCATTTTGCGGAGATCGCCAGACCTGCCGCAGCAAAAAAGGTGGATCCTACGGATGAAGAGGTGCGGAAGGCTCTGGATACCACCAATTACGGTGTTTGCGTATTCCAGAGCGATAACGACGTAGTGGACCATCAGACCGTGAATATGGAATTTGACAACGGTGAAACGGTTGTGTTCACAATGGCAGCTTTCAATTTTGGCACCAGAAGAATCCGTATTATGGGCACAAAGGGTGAGCTTAGCTCCGAGGATATGAACAATATCACTTTAAACCTCTTCTGCGAGGACGATCCTACCTCTGAATACTTCGGCAAGCCGCGGACAATGCAGATCGCTACCTCCAAGCCCGGTTTTGATCAGACCATCATCGGCGGCCACGGCGGCGGCGACCGGGGTATCGTGGATGACCTTTGCCTGTACTTTGGGGAAGATACAAAAACAAAGTCCATTTCCAGCATCCGCACATCCATTATGAATCATATGCTGGTGTTTGCAGCGGAGGAATCCAGAGCGACCAATACTGTGGTGGATGTGGACGAGTTTGTAAAGAAGTACAACCAATAAGGGAGCAGCATATGTTTTATAAAAATGCCAGAATCTACTGCGATGATTTTCAGTTCCGGATGGGTGCCTTTGAGGTAAGCCACGGAAAGTTTGGTCTGGTGTTGCCGGAGAATGTGCCGGAGGATGCTATCGACCTGCAGGGAAAGACGGTAATTCCCGGCCTTGTGGAGGTGCATAGCCACGGCGCTGTGGGCGCGGACTTTTCTGACGGCGATTATGAAGGGCTTAAGCGTATGGCGGCATTTTATGCCCAATGCGGCGTAACCTCCTTTGCACCTGCCTCTATGACACTGCCCTACGATGTGCTGGGCAAAGCCTTTGCCACAGCGAAACGATTGGTCGAGGAAAGACCGGAAAACTGCGCAGTTTTGCGCGGCATCCACATGGAAGGCCCTTATTTTGCTGAAAGCAGACGGGGCGCCCAGAACATCGAATACCTGAAAGATCCGGATTTTGAAGGATTTAAGGCCCTTAACGATGCTTGTGGCGGCTTGGTGCGCATTGTGGATGTAGCGCCGGAGCTTCCCGGTGCGGTGGATTTTATCCAAAAAGCAAAAGAGGTTTGTACGGTTTCCGTTGCTCATACAGATGCTAACTACGAAGAGGGCAAGGCGGCTTACGATGCCGGTGCCACCCATCTGACCCATACATTCAACGCAATGCCCGGAATCCATCACCGGGACCCCGGCGTAATTTCTGCTGCGGCAGAAAATGAAAATGTCCGGGTGGAAATCATCGGTGATGCCTTCCATGTGCTGCCACCGGTGGTGCGGCTGTCGTTTGCTCTGTTTGGCAGTGAGCGGATCGTGTTTGTTTCGGATTCCGGCCGCTGCTGCGGTATGCCCGAGGGATCGAGATTTACCTTGGGTGGTCAGGATGCGATCCTGCAGGACGGCGTAGGCCGCCTTCTGAATGGTACAGTGGCTTGTTCTGCGGTGAATCTGTATCGGTGCCTGCTCAATGCGCTGGAAATGGGCATCCCGGAAGAGGATGCTGTCCGCGCGGTTACTTATAACCCGGCCTGCGCCATCAGCGCCCAGGATGTGGTAGGTAGCATTACCACTGGCAAGCAGGCGGATTTTTTGATTGTCAGCGACGACTACACCCAAAAGCGCGTCTTCATCGCCGGAAAAGAAGTTGCATAACAAAATCGCCCTTGGGTTTTCCAAGGGCGGTTTTATATTTTGCGACAACCAAAACAAAAACGGCACTGCTTACGCAGTGCCGTTTGCGGTATTCGGAAATCAGACAGCCCGTTCAACCTTGTTAGAACGGAGGCATCTGGTACAAGCGTACACGTGGCACGGAGTACCGTTCACAATGGCCTTGACCCGCTTTACATTGGGCTTCCAGGTTCTGTTAGAACGTCTGTGGGAGTGGGAGACCTTAATACCAAAGGTTACGCCCTTGTCACAAAAATCACACTTTGCCATTTCCTGCACCTCCTATCTGAAAAATCAACTTAAATCGTCGCCCAAAACAGGCGCTTATGTATGATACCAAAGATTGTCTGAAAAAGCAAGTCTTTTTTTGCAAAAATTTAACTTTTTTAATTTCCTTGTTGATATTCAGACCTCTTGCAGGTATAATATCCCTGAAATGAGAGAAAATGAGGTGAAATTGTATGTTTGATACTCCCAGTGTGCTGTTGACCACTTTGGTGGAGGAGTTTCATCTGGAGGTGGTGTACGCCGCTACAGACTATGAGAAGGTCCGTTTGACCGTTGAGGATGTGGCACGACCCGGTTTGCAGCTGGCTGGTTTTTATGACCATTTTGAGCCGATGCGCCTGCAGGTTATGGGTAATGTGGAAATCAGCTATCTGCAAAAGCTGACGGAAGCGGAGCGGGCCATCGCTTTTGACCACCTGTTTTCCTACAAATTCCCGGCATTGCTCATCGCCCGGAATTTGCAGCCGGAAAAGCAGTGCCTGGAAATGGCAAAAAAACATAATATCACCATTTTGCGCAGTAAAGAGGCGACCAGTACCGTTGTTTCTGCCATTATTGCGTATTTGAAATCTGCACTGGCCCCCAGTATTACACGCCACGGTGTTTTGATGGAGGTCTACGGTGAAGGTTTGCTTCTTTTGGGTGAGAGCGGCATCGGCAAGAGTGAGGCGGCGGTGGAACTGTTAAAGCGCGGTCACCGTTTGATCGCAGACGATGCTGTGGAGATCCGGAAAGTTTCCGGAAACAGTCTGGTTGGCGCTGCCCCTGCGCTGATCCGCAATTATGTGGAGCTTCGGGGAATCGGCATTGTCAATGTGGCGAAGCTGTTCGGTATGGGCGCGGTCAAGGCGGAAAACGAGATCAACCTGGTGGTCAATATTGTACCCTGGGATCAAAAGAAAGAGTATGACCGGTTGGGCCTGGAAGATCAGACAATGGAGATTTTGGGTGTGCAGATCCCTGTCAACACCATTCCGATTACACCGGGCCGTAACCTGGCAGTGATTTTGGAGGTGGCGGCAATGAACAACCGTCAGCGGAAAATGGGTTACAACTCGGCACTGGAATTCACCCAGCAGATGGACGCGCACTTTACCAAATAGGAGCATATATGAAGGAATTTACCATCGGTGCCAACGACGCAGGTCAGCGGCTGGATCGTTTTCTGGCAAAAGCAGTGCCGCTGCTGCCGGCATCTCTGGCGCAAAAGTATATTCGCATCAAGCGCATCAAACGAAACGGTGCGCGAGTGGAGCGGGACACCCGGCTGGAAAATGGCGATGTGCTGCAGCTTTATATCAATGACGAGTTCTTTGATAAGCCCAGAGAGGACAATGCCTACCTGACGGTGGCAACTCCGAAACTGAATGTTGTTTATGAGGACGATCATATTCTGCTGGTGGACAAGCGGCCGGGCCTTGCGGTCCATCCTCACGACGGTGCGGAGTACGGAAGAACGCTGATCGATCACATCCAGGCGTATTTGTATCAGAAAAAGCAGTGGAATCCCAGAGGGGAGAACGCCTTTACACCGGCACTTTGCAACCGGATCGACCGGAACACCGGCGGCATTGTAATTGCAGCCAAAACCGCGGAAGCACTGCGGGTGATGAATCAGAAGATCAAGGACCGGGAGATCGATAAGCGGTACCTGGCGATTGTAGAAGGCACACCCCGTCCCCAGAAGGGAAGTTTGAAGGGCTACCTGTTTAAGGATGCCAAGAAAAACAAGGTGTTTGTAACTGACACACCGCAACCCGGTGCAAAAACCTGCCAGACCAATTACATTACGCTGGCAAACAGAAATGGCCTTTCTTTGGTGGAGTGCGAGCTAATCACCGGAAGAACACACCAGATCCGCGCCCAGTTTGCCCACGCAGGTCATCCGCTGTTAGGCGACGGAAAGTACGGCAAGCTGGATAAGCGTTTTGACCGGAATTACCAGGCACTGTATTCTTACAAGCTGACCTTTACCTTTACCACCGATGCCGGCAGTTTGAATTACTTAAACGGCAAAACTTTCCGGGTGCAGCAGGTGGATTTTGTACAAGAATATTTTCCCGATGTAAAATAAAACACAGATGCTTTGAAAGCATCTGTGTTTTTACTTTATAAAACTTCGGTGATCGTGCCGCCGCCGACGACCATGTTGCCCTCATACAGGACCACTGCCTGGCCGGTGGTGATGGCTCTCTGGGGTGTGTCAAAGACAACTCTGGCAAAGCCGTTTTCTTCCGGATAAACCGTTGCAGGCTGCTCTATGTGCCGATAACGGATCTTTGCAGTTACCCGAATAGGCTCGGTTAAGGTGGGGAAGGGGATAAAGTTCCAGTTGTTGGCCCGGAGGGTAGTGCGGAACAAATCGTCATTACAGCCAACAGTGACGGTGTTGTTTTCCATATCCTTTGCGCAAACATACACCGGCTCACCCATAGCAAGACCTAAACCTTTCCGCTGACCGATGGTGTAGCCTACAGCTCCGCTGTGTGTTCCAATTACATTTCCTTTTAAATCCAGGAAATCACCGGCAGGATAGTTCTTGCCGGTATACTGCTTCATAAAGGCCAGATAATCGCCGTCGGGAATGAAGCAGATGTCCTGGCTGTCCTTCTTATTTGCATTCAGGAAGCCTTGCTGCTGTGCAATTTGCCGCACAGCTTCCTTGCTCAAAGCACCGAGGGGGAATGCAATATGGGCCAGCTGCGTCTGGGTCAGACTTGCCAAAAAGTATGTCTGATCCTTGTTGTCATCCGTTGCCCGGTAGAGAAGCAGTCTGCCGGTTTCCGGGTCTTTTTGAATATCGGCATAGTGCCCTGTGGCGATCTTGTCATAGCCTAAAGACAACGCTTTATCCAGCAATGCGCCGAATTTCAGACAGCGGTTACAATCCACGCAAGGGTTGGGTGTGCCACCGGCTTCGTAGCAAGCGATGAATTTATCCACAACCTCACGGGAAAAGTCGGAGGTATAGTCAAATACAAAAAAGTCCATGCCTAACCGCTGGGCAACATTTTTCGCATCTTCTGTTTGGGTGGTTTCCCAAAGCTGCATGGTAGCACCGGCACATTTACAGCCTGCTTGCTGCATCAGATAGGCCGCGACGGAACTGTCCACGCCGCCGCTCATAGCGATCAGAACTTTTTCCATAAGCGTAACCTCCTTTCTCGTTTTCTCGATTTTATCATATCCGGCTTATAAAAGCAAATATTTTGCGCAGATGTTTCCGAAGGAGATTTTATGTAAACAAGGAAACTATATCCAGGCATATTGTGGTAATTTCTCCATAATATGTAAGAAAATCCAACATTTTTGCAAAATAAACTGTAACAAAGTGTAATTTTTGCGAAAAAAATGATTGCATTGCTGTTTTTGGCTTGTTATAATGAAAATGAAAGTGCAAGAAAGGAGAAGACAGTAGTGAACAAGAGAATAACCAGTCTTTTTTTGGCTGTTGTTATCCTGCTATCGATGATGACGATCGGCGTCAGTGCTGAACAGGTGATGAAGATCAGCGACGATGCCATTAAGATATTGAAAGCGGAAGAAGGATTCAGCAAGAAACCCTATTGGGATTATGCCCAGTGGACGGTTGGCTACGGCACAAAGTGCCCGGATGATAAGCTGGAAGAGTATAAGCAGAACGGCATTCCGGAAGCCGAAGCGGAAAAGCTTCTGAAGGATTTTCTGGTCCGTTTTGAATCAGAGCTGTACAAGTTTATGAATAAGACCGGCGTATCCTTGACCCAAAACCAGTTTGATGCGCTGATGCTGTTCTCTTATAACTGCGGCTCCGGCTGGTCTTACGACGCAAACGGTGGCCTTTACAATGCAGTTGTCAGCGGCGCGACCGGCAATAAGCTGATCGATGCATTCAGTCGGTGGTGTAATGCCGGCGGCGAGATCAAGACGTTTTTGCTTCGCCGTCGTTTGTCAGAAGCCAATATTTACTTAAACGGTGTTTATTCTCAAACACCTCCCGAAAATTTCGGTTATGTGATGTATGATCCCTGCGGAGGTACTGTATCGCCCAACATTCAGGGGTATGATACGAAATTGACTTCCAATATCATTCCGAAACCTACCTACAGCGGTTACAAGTTTGAAGGCTGGTATACGGAAAGAGTAGGCGGCAAAAAAGTAACTACTTTGAATGCCGATGTGAAAAACGCAAGACTGTATGCCCATTGGACGGACGACTCCGGAAAAGACCCGGCCCAGGATGCTACCGGTGTGAAAGTAACGGTTACCACCGACGGTGTAAATGTGCGTTCCGGTCCCGGTACGGACTATAAGGTTATCAGCGGCGCCAATGCCGGCGAAGAACTGATTATTACCCAAACAGCAACCGGCACTGGCTATACATGGGGCAAGTTCTACGGCGGTTGGATCTGCCTGGACTATACAACCTATGATCAGGTGACGAAACCGGAACAGAAGCCTGAACAGGAGCCGGAGACACCCAAGCCCGTGTACCCCAGAAAGGGTACAGTAAAGGTGTCTGAGGTGCTGCGGATCCGCAGCGGTCCAAGCACCGGCTATTCTGTGGTGGGTTACCTGAATAACGGCGCCAAAGTGGAAATTCTGGAAGAGAAAATTGCCGGCAGTATGATTTGGGGTAAGATCTCCAAGGGCTGGATCAGTATGGACTATGTGACGCTGGACCCGGTGAAGGAAGAGACGAAACCGGAAACCAAGCCGGAGGAGGAGACCAAACCCGAGCAAAAGCCGGAAACCAAGCCGGAAGAAGCACCGAAAACCTGGAAGGGAAAGGTCAATGTCAAGGAAGTGCTGCGAATCCGCAGCGGCCCAAGCACCTCTTATGCAGTAGTAGGCTATTTGTCCCCCAACGAAACAGTTGTCATCACAGAGCAAAAGACCTCTGCAAGTATGACCTGGGGCAAGATCGATAAAGGCTGGATCAGCATGGATTATATCGTGCTGGAAAAGACCGAGACAGAAACCAAGCCCAGCACCATAACCGGTACGGTCAATGTCAAAGATCTTCTGCGGGTGCGTACCGGCCCCGGTACTTCCTATGCCATTGCCGGATATCTGGCGCCCAAGGCCAAGGTGGAGATTACGGAGAAGAGAACCGTGAACGGTACGGTTTGGGGTAAGATCGATAAAGGCTGGATCAGTATGGACTACGTGACGGTTTCCGGCAGTACCTCTACGACCCAGAAGGTTACCAAGACGGTAACTGCCGATTGCCTGCGTGTACGCAGCACAGCCGGTACATCCGGCACCATCGTTGGCTATCTGTATAAAGGCGCAAAGGTTACCATTACCAGCACCAAGACGGTCAGCGGCACCAAATGGGGCAAGATCTCCAACGGCTGGATCAGCATGGACTATGTGAAATAATTAAAAAGAATACAGGCCGACACATTGCTGTGTCGGCCTGTATTTGTTTATCCCAAAAAGAAATCCATTGTCAGCATCAGGCAGAAGCCGATGAGCAGCGCATAGGTTACGCCCCGGGTCTCACTGTGGTGGGTTTCCGGAATCATTTCGTCGCTGATCACATAGAGCATTGTGCCGCCGGCAAAGGCCAGGGCGAAGGGGAGTACTGCTGCGGAGATGCTCACGGCAAAGTAGCCCAGGAATGTACCAATAACCTCCACAATGCCGGTAGCCAACGCGCAGGCAAATGTCCGGGAGGGCCGCATACCGGCTGCCAGCATCGGCCCGATAATGACCATACCCTCCGGGATATTCTGCAAAGCAATACCGGCGGCAATGGTGAATGCCTGGGCATTGTCTCCCGTACCAAAACCGACACCGGCAGCAATGCCCTCCGGCAGATTGTGAATGGCAATGGCCATCACGAACAGCAAAACCTTGTTCAGTTTGCCACTGTCCGGATGGGATTCCGTTTCAACACCTGCCAATCGATGCAGGTGAGGGACCAATTTGTCCAACAGATTCAAAAACAGCGCGCCACAGAAAACACCGGCGATTGTGATCAGCAAAGGGAAACTACCACCGTGCTCCAAAGAGGGAACGATCAGACCGGTGATGGCCGCGCACAGCATAACACCGGCGGCAAAAGAAAGGACAATATCGCTGAATTTATGAGAAATTTTCTTAAACAGAAAACCCAGAATTGCACCGATAACGGTAGCACCGCCAACCCCCAGCGCAGTGAGTAAAACAATGATCATAGGCTCATCTCCTTTGCTTTTATTATATGACCAAAACTGTGGTCTGTCAATTTAGGAAATATTTGAAAAATACAAGGAAAAATCCCCTGGAAATCTGGCGGCAACACTTGCTTTTTTTTGGAAAAGAAAGTATAATAAACTGATTCATTATAACGATTTAGTATGAGGTTTTGCTGTGTATTTAAAAAGTTTGGAAGTTCAAGGTTTTAAGTCCTTTCCGGACAAAACCGTCATTCGCTTTGGTGATGACATCACTGCGATCGTAGGACCGAATGGTTCCGGTAAATCCAATATCTCCGACGCCATTTTGTGGGTCATGGGTGAGCAGAGCACGAAAACCCTCCGTGGCGCGAAAATGGAGGATGTGATCTTCGGCGGTACGCAAAAGCGTGCGGCTGTAGGTTTTGCAGAAGCGACCCTTACGCTGGACAATACGGACAGAGCGCTGCCCTATGATTCTGACGAGGTTATGGTGACCCGCCGGTACTATCGCAGCGGCGACAGTGAGTATTACATCAACCGTCAATCTTCCCGTTTGCGGGATATCCACGAGATGTTTATGGATACCGGTCTGGGTCGGGAGGGTTACTCCAATATCGGCCAGGGCAGAATCGACGAGATTTTGTCCTTAAAGAGTGCGGACCGTCGTGAGATCTTTGAGGAGGCGGCAGGTATCTCCAAGTACCGTCACCGCAAAGAGGAGACGGAGCGCAAGCTTGCCCATACCGAGGACAACCTTCTGCGTATTGGCGACAAGGTTTCCGAACTGGAGCTGCAGCTGGAGCCTTTGAAGCAGCAGTCTGAAAAGGCGAAGCGCTATCTGGAACTGAAGGACGAACTGCAGGGCGTTGAGATTGCCGTTTGGCTGGATACCCTGGAGAAGCTGTCTGCCGCCGCAAAGAAAGCGGAGGAGGACTATGTTTCTGCGTCCTTCGTACTGGAACAGGCCCATGGTGATTTGGATAGACTCTATACCCAGTCCGAGCAGATGGGTGAAGATCTGCGCCAAAAGGACGGTCAGCTGGAAGATGTGCGCGTGCAGGTAAGCCTTTTGGAGGCTACCCACCAGCAGCTGGAAGGCCAGATGGCTGTTTTGCAGAGCAATATCTCTAACAACGAATCCAACATTCAGCGAATCGAAGAAGAGCTCCAGGGCCAGGAAGACCGCAGCGGCGGTATTGCTGCCCAGCTGGAGCAGACCCAGAAGAGAATAAGCGAGATTTC
>JAGBVD010000125.1 GCA_017630495.1 Oscillospiraceae bacterium | reverse complement strand
TCTGGCATTGTTGAACTCCTGAGATCCAATCACATCGCGCAGCGAAACAGTAGTGACAGACTGATTCGGCACTTCAATACCAACCACAGAGTTTCTTCCGGGAATCGCAGCAATACGCACGCCTGTGGCACCAAGGCTCAATGCAATGTCATCTGCGGCGGTTGTCAGCTTGTTGAGACGCACACCCTTTTCCAGTTCCACCTCATATCTGGTAACGCTGGGGCCACGGGTAACATTGATAATGTGTGCCTCAATTTTAAAGCTCTCAAGTGTTTCACTCAATCTTCTGTGGTTTTCACGCATCTCTGCTGCACCATCAGTAGCTGCAGTGCCTGAAGGTCTCAAAAGATCGATAGGCGGACAACGATATTCGACCTTCTCAACAGATGCATTTTCTTCGATTTCTTGAGCGAGCTCTGCAGCAGCCTCCTCTGCCTCAGCTGCGGTGACCTTAACCTTCTTGGCTGGTTTTTTTACAACAGGGGCATCTTCCAGAGGCTCCTCAGGCTCGTAAGGGGGCATTTCGGGAGGTATCGGATCCGTCTTCTTTGTCATAATTGGAATGATTTCGCAATCTACATCCTCAGGCATTTCCTTTCCGGAAGCTGCCACCGGATCCTCAACATCACTGTCAATTTGACGCATAATGGCATTAACCTTCTTTGCAGATTCCGGTTCAGGATCTTCTATATCCACAAAAACAGGTGTTTTCTTTTGCTTCGGTATAGATTCTGCCTCCGCCTCTTCCTGGCGGCGACGCTCTAAATACTCAATCCGACGATTGGCAATATGGTTTACAACCACCACGGCAGGCTCCTGTTTCGGCTCCTGCTCTGTTTCCCAATCGGGACGGGGGCGATTTTGAATTGCGCGGATAATGCTTGTTAGTGTAATTTGCATACCGCCCAGCAGAAGGAAAATACCGGAAACAATTAAAAGAATATAGGGAATTACCGGGCCGCAGAACCAACGCAAGAACATAGCGATGGCGCCGCAAATAAAGCCGCCGGTTGTTCCGTCAATTCCGCCGTAATAAAGTTCCTTAAGACCTACAACGCAATCAGGATCGTAGATTAAATGGGACAAACAGCCGGATATCAATAAAAAGCAACCCAAACAAATAGAGCGCATCAAAACCGGTCGTTTACCGCTAAACGCGTGAATAATAAACAGATAAAGCAGAACAGGCATTGCAACAACAAAGCCTACACCGCCGATAAGGCCGCGGATAAGAGAACTGCAAAGATTCACAAACACACCTTCCGGGAAAAAGTATGTAACAATGAACAGAATAAACAATCCCAGCCATACTGCAGATGTTATGAATCGCACCGGAATCTCCCGGGTCTGCATATTGATTTCTTTTTGGTTTTTACTAATCTTTTTGCCGGCAATTCTTCCGGAGTCAGTTTGTTTGCGCTTGGCATTTTTATTTTTCACGGCAGAAACAGCTTTTTCTGCTTGAGATTTCCGTTTTTGCTTTGCCATACAAAACTCCTTTACACCACAATCAAGTATAAAATAAACGAAATCAGCGCGGTTCCCCAACAATAATACGAGAAGTCAGATAAACCCGTTCGGACAATTAAGAACTTCATAAGTAAGATACTGATATATCCACCAACATACGCGCCGGCAGCAGATAATATATATCCAAAGAAATTGCTCCAGAAGGTAGCAATACCAACAAAAGAAAACATACTAAAGATATCGATCAGCATAAACAGTGCAATAGCCGGAATGCTCAAAAGCAAAGCCCAATCCAACGCTTTTCGTTGGTCAGCCCCTCTGCACACAGCTATGGAGGTCGTACAACCGACACGAGAAAAACCGGGAATCGCAGACAATGCGCCAAAGATGCCCATTAAAAAACTATCAAAACCGGACATGGACCGGGCATCGCGATTTGCCCGAACCATACGGTCCGGCACAAAAAGGATAACACCATTCGCAATAAGAAACAGCGACACAAGCATCAGGTTACTTTGTAAACCGACAACATACGTAAGCACCAGAATGCCGATTATCATCGGAAGAAACGCATTCCTGACCAAGCGCAAATCCTGAAGCGCACGGGGTCTGGTATGCATTGAGCGACTGTTTAGACGCATGTTGCTTTCACGGCGCATTTGCTCCAGCATCGCTCTGCACCCGGAAAAAATCGCAGCAATCATAGCACCATGCACAAGAAAGTCACGGAATGGGTCGTGTTCGCTTGCACCAAACAGCAACAGCAGCAGATCCTGATGCGCACGGGAAGAGATAGGAAGAAATTCCGCCAAACCCGATACCAAGCCATATATAATGCTTTCCAGCCAGTTCATAGAAAAACCTATCCTTTCCCTTATACTGCATCATATAATATCATAATTTCTACAAGATTTCCAGTATATTATAGAAAATATTTAGCTTAATTCTCCCCTGACTTCTTTTTTTGCTTATCGATCATCTTATGCAGTGCAGCAAGTGCATCGCTTAATCCACCAAGCCTGTCGATTAGTCCGGATGCCACAGCCTCTTTTCCATACAAAATTGTGCCAACATCCGTTGCCATCTCACCTGTTGCCATCATATATTGTTCGAACTTTTCTTTTGTAATACCGGAGTTTTCAGTTACAAAATCCGCAATTTGCTCTTGAATTCTTTGGAAATAACGAAATGTTTGGGGCGCGCCAACAACCAATCCGGTCATCCTGACCGGGTGAACGGTCATACTGGCTGTGGGTGTAATAAACGACTTTTTAGTACAAACCGCCAGCGGGATACCGATGGAGTGACCACCTCCCAAAACCAAAGAAACAGTCGGCTTTTTCATACCTACAATCATTTCTGCAATTGCTAATCCTGCTTCGATATCTCCACCAACAGTATTCAACAGCAGAAGTAAACCATCAATCTCATCACTTTCTTCAATACCTGCAAGTAACGGCAGCACATGTTCATATTTGGTTGTTTTTGCAGTCTCCGGAAGCACCTGATGACCCTCCACCTGACCGATAATCGTCAGCGTGTAGATATTTCCCTTGCTGGATTTTGTTACATCAGAGCCAAGCTCAATCATTTGCTC
>JAGBVD010000124.1 GCA_017630495.1 Oscillospiraceae bacterium | reverse complement strand
TAATGACCCTTATGACAATATTGAGAATGAATTTATAGGTTGGAATATCAATTATGGAATTATAGATGTAAAGCCTTTTGAAGAAAAAACAAACGGCACATATAATGCAATGCTTGTTACCAACCGCGAGCGGAACAATAACAACGAAATCATTATTCCTACCGAATGGACTCTCATGACGCTGAAAGTGAACGGTGAGGAAAAGACGGTCAAGTTGGTTGATGATCCTGCAACAACCGATAAAAACGAAGCACTCCTTGAGGCTGGTAAGCATTATACCTTCGACCTCAAGGTGGGTAAGGATAAGGTGACACTGACACCAACGACTACAGATACCGACTTCCCTGGTGGCTGGGATAATGATTCAGAAGAAGACCTTAATTAAGGTGAAAAGTGAAAGGTTAAAAGTTAAAACTAAAACGAATGACGAATATGAGGAACAATATATTTAATTGGATGAAACTTTCATCTTTCATCTTTGCACTCTCAATATTGTTTGTATCGTGCAACCAAGATGAAATGTTTAAGCCTGATGCACAAGAAACAACCGCCTTGCGTGTCGTGGTGGGTGATTTCCCTGCTTTCGGTGGAAACGCACAGACAAGGGCTTCAAACATCGGTGTACCCGATGCTGGTAAGACCCACTGGGTAGAGAACGATGAAATAATCATTAGCGTTAAGTCTGAAAAGTACGGCACACAATACGCAACGCTTACCTATAACGGTGAAGAATGGTGTTTCGATGACTATCTCAAATACCTTGAAGGTGAAAACGAGGAAGACGGAACTCTTGAGGTTACAGCCCTCTATGCTCCTTGCTATGAGGTGCTGGATGATGCCATTTCGCTGAAGGAAGGAAAGACAGAGGGTATGGATGAATACCTTGAGGTCAAATGCCATATAGAGAACAGAGGTGTCTTGCAAATTCCTTTTTCGCAGGCAAAGCGCAACTACAGCCGAATCCGTATTGCATGTGCGTCCGAGGTTAAAAGCATTTTTATAGCAGCAGGAAGATTTACACCTGCAGGTATAGAAAAAGAATATAGTGAAGTCTTTTATAACGAAACACCTTTCAGCGTAGATGAAAACGGCAATGCTTATATCTACGGCTCCTTTGGTAAGAATGACCAAAATCAATATGGTTGGATTTATGTGGAGGATTGGGATATTGAGCACATTCCTTTGATTGATTATTATTACTTCACAAAGGCTACCGAGCCAGGCAAGAGCTATGCGCTGTACGCAGGTAAAAAAGTAGATGTTGACCTCTCAACCCTTGCTGCAACCTATGTCATCAACGACGATGCATATTACACCTTCACCGGCACAGGCAGCTACGGTATCAAGGTAGAAAGCGGAAATCCGACGATTATTCTGAATAATGTAAGCATTACTGTTGGTAAAGAGTGGGACAATGAAAATATAGTGAATGCTATTGATATTGTTGCCGACAATAGTGAGACTACTGTTTGGATAACAGGCACGAATAACCTCACTTCCAATAGTGGCGCAGGTATTTATGTAAAGTCCGGCAGCACAGTCATTATCAAGTCGGATAGCAGAGATAATATATTGACTGCACGAGCCGGTATGGATGGTGCCGGAATAGGTGGCACTGGATATGATTTTAGTTATGAAAATGTGACTTGTGGAAACATTTATATCGAAAACATAACGGTAAACGCATATTCAAGTGGCTATATGAGTAGCAATCCGGGAATTGGTGCTATCACTTCTTGCGGAACGATCACGATAAAAAATGCGACTGTTACAGCACTGGGAAGCAACCAAGGAGGTGTATTGTATGGTGGAGAGTTTTGCCCCGCCATCGGTGCGAGCACAGTTCCTGATATAGTCATTGAAAATTCTACAATCAATGCTTATCGGGGAGATAGTAAGGATGGCGGTACGGGCAGTCTGGCAGATTGGATCGGAGCAGTAATTATATACGACCCTTATAGTGGAGATACACCTCATACGCCTGGAATACAGTGTGGTAACGGCTATATAATAAGCACCACAGTAAATAAGTTTCTATATAAAGCTAGCTCAGGAGTAACTAAAGAAGAAGGTTCTGTGACCTATGATGCCGATGGCAATCCGACGGAACAAGCCGCAGAGTAATCTGTATAACCTATAGGGCAGGCGGGCCTGACCGCTTGCTGGATGATAAGAGGAAGGCCCCATGTTGTCTGATGGCAGCATGGGGTTTTGCTTTGGGAGATCCGTTATTTTTTGAGAGAAAGTGTTTCCCAGACCGTCTTGGACTTGGTCTTGTCCTCCCTCTCTACCTTGATAACG
>JAGBVD010000123.1 GCA_017630495.1 Oscillospiraceae bacterium | reverse complement strand
TGCCCCTAGACACCTATCAGCAGTACTCCCAGCTGTTCCAGCAGGATCTTTATCAGGAGATCGATTTGGTTACCTGCGTGGAAAAGCGTATCAGTGAAGGCGGTACTTCCGTGGCCTCCGTCAAAGCACAGATTGCCTATGTCCGGGAGGCGCTGGTATGACAAAAGTATTTATTGACGGCAGCGCCGGCACTACCGGCCTGCGGATCGTGGACCGGCTTTCGACCAGAGAAGATCTGGAGCTTTTGATCCTCCCCGACGAATTGCGTAAAGATGCATCTGCCCGGGCAGACGCCCTTTCTACAGCAGACATCGCTTTCTTGTGCCTGCCGGATGATGCAGCAAGAGAAGCAGTGCAGCTGGCGCAGGGAATGCCTGTGAAGATCATCGACACCTCCACCGCCCACCGCACCGATCCTCAATGGGCATACGGCATGCCGGAGCTGACCGGAAAGCGCTCGCAAATTCAAACAAGTAACCGCATTGCCAACCCCGGCTGCCACGCCAGCGGCTTTGTGGCGCTGATCGCGCCGTTGGTGGAGCAAGGGATTCTGCCGGCGGATACCAAACTTTCTTGCTTCTCCCTCACCGGTTATTCCGGCGGCGGTAAGAAAATGATCGCCGAATATGAATCCGCTGACAGAAACCCTCTTCTGAATGCCCCCCGGCAGTATGCACTGACCCAACAGCACAAGCATCTGAAAGAAATGACCGCTTTGTGCAGCCTGAAAACACCGCCCATCTTCTGCCCCATCGTGGCAGATTTCTACAGCGGCATGGAAGTAACCGTGCCATTGTTTGCCGGTGATATCCGGGGCAACATCAACGATATTGCGGACATTTACAAATCCTACTATGCCGACGGACTGATCCATTTTTCAGACCAGACAGATCCGGACGGTATGCTTTCTGCCGCTGCCTATTCCGGCCGGGATGATATGGTCTTGACGGCTACCGGAAATGCGGATAGAATACTACTGGTTGCACGCTTTGACAATTTGGGCAAGGGTGCTTCCGGCGCAGCGATTCAGAATATGAATATTTTGCTAAATATCGATCAGGCCACAGGTCTGAATGTATAAGAGGATAAAGATATGATTGAAATTATCGAGGGCGGCGTCTGCGCTGCGAAAGGTTTTAAGGCAAACGGAATTCATTGCGGAATTCGCCACAACCGAACAAAAAGAGATCTGGCACTGATCGTCAGCGAGGTGAAAGCCAGCGCTGCTGCGGTCTATACCCAGAATCTGGTAAAGGGCGCACCTCTGCTGGTAACCAAAAAGCACCTTGCCGACGGCAAGGCCCAGGCCATCATCTGCAACAGCGGCAACGCCAACACCTGCAACGCCAACGGCATTGAAATTGCCGAAAGTATGGCCGCTCTGGTAGAAAAATTCACAGGTATCGCTGCCACCGATGTAGCAGTGGCCTCCACTGGTGTCATTGGTCAGCCTTTGGATCTGACACCCATTTGTAACGGTATGGAAGCGCAGTCCGCCGGTTTAAGCGCTGAAAACGGCCACTTTGCATCCGAGGCCATTATGACCACAGATACAATGGCAAAAGAGGTTGCCGTTTCCTTCACTTTAGGCGGCAAGACCTGCCGTATGGGCGGCATCGCAAAGGGCAGCGGTATGATCCATCCTAATATGGCCACCATGCTGGTCTTCATCACCACCGATGCTGCGATCTCCAGTGATATGCTGCAAAAGGCTCTTTCCGGTGATGTGCAAAACACCTTTAATATGCTCTCCATTGACGGCGATACCTCCACCAATGACAATGTGGTAGTGCTGGCAAACGGTTTGGCCGGCAACCGGGAGATCACCACCGATGGCGAGGATTTCGCTGTCTTTATGAAGGCACTGAACACCATCACCGTCAGCTTGTGCCGTATGATCGTAGGAGACGGCGAAGGCGCAACCAAGCTTTTGGAATGCACCGCTACCGGTGCAGACACTCTGGATGCCGCAAAGAAATCTGCAAAAAGCGTTATCTGCTCCAGCCTGCTCAAAGCTGCTATGTTCGGCGCAGATGCCAACTGGGGCAGAGTGCTCTGCGCCATCGGCTACAGCGGCGCGGATGTGGACATCACCAAAATTGGTGTGCAGTTCCGCTCCGCAGCAGGCACCATCGAAGTCTGCCGGGATGGCAGCGGCGTGCCTTTCAGCGAAGAATTTGCAAAGAAGATCTTGCTGGAAAAGGAAATCGAGATTTTGCTGACTTTGGGCGACGGTCCTTTCAGCGCCACTGCCTGGGGCTGCGACCTGACCTATGATTACGTAAAGATCAACGGCGATTACAGAACTTAAGAGGTAAAGATTATGCATAATGCGTTTACCAATGCAGAGCGGGCGGAAGTTTTGACCGCTGCCCTGCCCTACATCAAAAAATACAGTGGCAAGATCGTTGTCATTAAATACGGCGGCAATGCTATGGTCAACGAGCAGTTAAAGCAGCAGGTGATGGAAGACATCGCTCTGCTTTGGCTCATCGGTGTCAAGGTGGTCCTTGTCCACGGCGGCGGCCCGGAAATTAGTGACACGATGAAAAAGCTGGGCAAGGAAGCTGTTTTTGTAGACGGTCTGCGGGTTACCGACAAGGAAACCGTGGACATCGTGCAGATGGTTTTGGCTTGCAAAGTCAATAAAGATCTGGTCAACCTCATTCAAACCAAGGGCGGCCACGCGGTAGGTATTTCCGGCATCGACGGCGGTATGATTGAAGCAACTGTCAAAAACGAAGCGCTGGGCTTTGTGGGACAGATCACCAAGATCCGCACCCAGCCCATCGTTGACTTGCTGGAAAAGAACTACATTCCGGTAGTTTCCACCGTTGCAAGCGACCGACAGGGTAATGTATATAACATCAATGGTGATACCGCCGCAGCCTACATTGCAGGTGCATTGGGAGCAGAACGACTGATCATGATGACTGACATTGCCGGCATTTTGAAAGACAAGGACGATCCCTCCTCCCTGATCCCCCATATTACCGTAGACGAGGCAAAAGCACTTTATGAGGAAGGTATTGTCTCCGGCGGTATGATC
>JAGBVD010000122.1 GCA_017630495.1 Oscillospiraceae bacterium | reverse complement strand
TGTGGCGAAGCTCTGCGGCGGCTGTGATTTCTGGCACATGGACTATGAAGAGGAGTGCCGCCTGAAGGCGGATCGGGTCAAGCAGGCCCTGAACCGCATTGGCGGTGAAAGCCTGGAGAATGTTCCCCTGCTGGCCGCCCCCACCTGCTACAATTACCGCAATAAGGCCCAGTATCCCGTGGCCAGCCAAAAAGGCCGGGCCTATGCCGGCTTTTTCCGGGCAGGCACCCACAGCGTGGTGGAAAATGACCGGTGTTTAATTTTGCCCCAGGAGACAGATGTGGTCAAAAAGCAAGTGGTAGATTATGTAAACCACTATCGCATTTCCGCCTACGATGAAACCACCGGCAAAGGCCTTTTGCGGCATATTTATGTTCGTCGGGGCGCGGTCTCCGGGCAGGTGCTGGTGTGCCTTGTCATCAACGGCAGAAAACTGCCCCACATCGAGGATTTAATTGAGCGACTAAAGAAAGTGCCCGGCTTTACCAGCTTGGTCCTTTCCGTCAACACCAAACCGGGCAACACCGTTTTGGGAGAGGAATTTATCACCCTTTACGGCCCGGGATATATTGAGGATACCCTCTGCGGCCTTAATTTTCAGTTATCCGCCCGGTCCTTCTACCAGGTCAATCACCACCAGGCCCAACGGCTGTATGAGGCGGCCATCGAGCAGGCAGAAATCACCAAGCAGGACCTGGTGCTGGATTTGTACTGCGGCGTAGGCACCATCACTTTGGCAATGGCCAAAGCCGCCGGAAAAGTCATCGGCGTGGAAGTAGTGGAGCAGGCGGTGCAGGATGCCAAAGAAAACGCCGCCAGAAACGGCGTAGAAAATGCAGAATTCTTCTGCGGCGATGCAGGCAAAGCGGCATTGGCGCTGGAAGAGCAGGGCATTCGCGCCGATGTGGTGGTGGTAGACCCACCCCGGAAGGGTTTAAACAGCGACACCATTGAAGCCATCGGGAAAATGGCGCCCCGGCGCATCGTCTATGTGTCCTGCGACCCGGCCACTATGGCCCGGGATGTGGCACTGCTGAAGGAAAAAGGCTATTGCCTGAAGAACGCAATGGCCGCGGATCTGTTCCCCCGCTGCGCCCATATAGAATCAATCGTGTGCTTGACGAAGCAAGAGTTCAGAATGGCTGATCAAGAGGATGCTGCGCAAGTGCTTTCCCTTTACAAAAGCGCCCAAAGGGGTGAATTTTGTGTTTGGGACGACAGTTATCCTACCATCACAGAAATTCAGAATGATTTGGAAACAAAGAATCTGTATGTGATGACGGATGGCAGCAAGATTATCGGCGCAATTTCCGTTGTGCCGGAAAATGAGCTGGACGACTTCGATTGCTGGCCGTGCAAAGAGGGCAAAGAAATTGCCAGAATCGTGATTGATAAGACCTATCAAGGTCGTGGCTTAGCGCATAAAATGGTGCAGTGCGTTGAATCAATTTTGCGAGAAAATGGTTGCAAAGCCATCCACTTATCTGTGGTAAAATCCAATCTTCCGGCCTATAAGACATATTGCAGAGCCGGTTTTTCTGTGGTTGGACAGGCGCAGATGTATGGCAATGACTACTATCTTATGGAAAAAACACTCTGCACCGCGCAAAAGAACGATTAACGAATCCGTTGTTTCATAAAGGAGTACTATCGTGGAAACCTTTTTTGTACTGCTTAGAAATGTGATCATTTTTGTGGTGCTGGCAATTCCCGGATATTTGCTGGTTAAGAGCAAGGCACTCCAGGCCCGGGATACCGGCATTCTGTCGAAAATTCTGGTCAGTGTGGGTGTGCCGGCACTGGTTTTCGGAAACACCCTGGGTCTGGAGTTTACCGGAGCGCTTACAAAAAATATGATTATCATTGGCGTGCTGAGCGCGGTGATGCATATTTTGATGTATTTCACCTCCGGCTGGCTGTGCGGTCACGAGAAAAACAAAAAAACCCAGGCGATGATGCGCTTTTGTGCAGGCTTTATCAACAGCGGCTTCGTAGGCATTCCTTTGGCTACCGCCGTATTTCCCGGTAACCTGGAAATCATAGCTTACCTGACCGTTGCAAACATCGTAATGAATGTGATGATGTTTACCCTGGGCGCCTATCTGGTCTCCGGAGATAAAAGCACTATTAACATCAAAAACGCTTTGCTGACACCGGTGGTGCTGGCCTTTCTGGCAGGTGTTGTGCTGAATCTTCTGGGCGTAGCGAAGGCTGTGCCGGAGATCAACACCGTTACAAACCATTTCAAAGGATGTGTCACACCCCTGGCGATGCTGGTGCTGGGTATGCGACTGGCAGAGGTCTCCGTCAAGCAGCTGATGACCTCCGGACGGATGTACTATGTTTCCCTTTTGCGGCTGGTGTTGTATCCGGTGGTGGCAACGGCCGGGATCCTGCTGCTGCAAAAGCTGTCCTTTCTGGAAATCGGCAGCGATAGTGTTTTAGGCTTTTTTATGGCGATGGCAATGCCGTCAGCCAGCCTGGCGGCAGTTTTTGCGGACCGGTATCAATCCGATACAAAAAACGCGGTGTTCTTTTCGCTGGGAACAACTGTTGTTTCCGTGTTGACGATTCCGGTTTTGTATTGGGTTTTGATGGTGTTTTTGAGGTAATTTCCGAAAATTTTGATGTTCACTGCACTTTTTCCGCCAAATTGTTTTTGGCGGAAAAAGTGCTTGACATTCCCTTTTTCCTATGCTAATATAGGCAGGTAATAAAGAAGGCAAGGTATCCGCCTCACCGTAAGCAGATCGCAAAACGGTTAATATTCCACCTTCCCGGAAGGGATTTTGTGCGAGTATGCGGATGGATTGCCATTCGCATTTTTTGTTTTGTTTTTTGGAGGTGCTTACCATCGCTAAGTTAGATCATCAGCTCAATGAAGAGATCCAGGACAAGGAAGTTCGCCTGATTGGTGAAGACGGCGCCCAGCTGGGCATCGTGTCTGCGCAGCAGGCCAATGAAATGGCCGAAGAGCAGGGCCTTGATCTGGTGAAGATTTCCCCCAATGCTGTCCCTCCCGTCTGTAAGATCATGGACTACTCCAAATTCTGCTTCGACCAGAAGAAGCGGGAAAAGGAAGCCAAGAAGAATCAGAAGGTTGTGGAGATCAAGGAGATCCGCATGAGCCCCAGCATCGACACAAATGACCTGAACACCAAGATCAAAAGCGCATTGAAGTTTTTGGGCGACGGCAACCGGGTCAAGGTAAGCGTGCGCTTCCGCGGCCGTGAGATGGCCCACACCGACATTGGCGAAAAGCTTCTGATGGACTTCGCTGCCGCTTGCGCAGAGACTGCCACCATGGAGAAGAATCCCAAGCTGGAAGGTCGTTTTATGGCAATTTTCCTGGCACCTAAAAAACAGTAAGAAATTTGTGTTTCAACACCAAAGATACGGAAGGAGAAATCTACTATGCCCAAACTGAAAACCCATAGCGGTGCAAAAAAGAGATTCAACCTGACCAAGTCCGGTAAGGTTAAGAGAGCCCGCGCATACAAGAGCCACATCCTCACCAAGAAGGATACCAAGCGTACCCGTCGTCTTCGTACCACTGCTTATGCAGACGTTACCAACGTAGCTGTGGTTAAGAAGCTGATCCCGTACAAATAAGAGAAGGAGGATGTAACAAATGGCAAGAGTTAAAGGCGCAATGATGACGCGCAAGAGAAGAAATGCAACTTTGAAGCTGGCTAAGGGCTACTGGGGCTCCAAGTCCAGACATTTCAAGATGGCCAAGCAGGCCGTTATGAAGTCCGGCAACTATGCTTATGTTGGCCGTAAGCTGAAGAAGCGTGACTACCGCAGACTGTGGATCACCCGTCTGTCTGCTGCAGTGAAGCCCTTCGGTCTGAACTACTCCACCTTCATGAACGGTGTGAAGAAGGCCGGTATCGAAATGAACCGCAAGAGCCTGTCCGAGATGGCTATCCAGGACGCAGCTGCATTCGCAGCTCTGGTTGAGAAGGTCAAGGCTGCTCTGTAAGCAAACAAAAAGACCCTGCCCAACGCAGGGTCTTTTTTGCAAGTAATTTTCGGAAAGGAGGGAAGGGATTGGAGCTAAAGCACACCGCTCAAAGACGAGGACGGCTGGCCTCTTTTTTGAAAGAGGAAATGGGTATGTCTACCGGCCTGGTCAACAAGCTGAAATGGCAAAATAAGATTTTTGTCAATGGCGCACCCCAACACAATGACGACACCGTGCAGCCGGGGGATGTGATCACCGCTGCGCTGGACGAGCCGACACCGGAATACCCGGCAGAGGAAGGGGATCTGACCATTCTCTTCGAGGATGACCATATCCTGGCGGTG
>JAGBVD010000121.1 GCA_017630495.1 Oscillospiraceae bacterium | reverse complement strand
CTTCGGACTCCAAAAGCTGCTTGGCACGAAGAATCTTTTGATTCAAACGAAATTCCACCGGGGACATTCCGGCATAGGCGGCAAACTGTCGGCGGAAGGTGTTGGTGCTGACACCGCACAGCTCAGCGATCTGCTCAATGCTTAATAGCTGCTCACCGTCGTTTTCCAGGTAGGAAATGCCCTTGGCGATCTTTGCAAAATCCGATTGGAGCATCAAATCAGAAACCTCGCTTTTTTGCAGGTAGTGGAAAATCTGGTATAGACCGGATTTTAAGCCAATCACAGAAGCTTTGGCAGAGGCAAATTCGATGGCGGTCCGGTAGAACAGCTTGTAAAAGGTCTTTTTTGAATCTTTGGCCATTATGGTAACGGTATCGGCCAGGGCAAAGGGAACATCTGCAGTGGACAATTGGAAATTCAATAATATAGTGGAAAGCTGCTCTTGCTTGTTAAAAAAGGTGACTTTGTAACAAGCACCGGCGGGGATATATACCACATCTCCCCGGGAAGCATTGCAGGTGCTGCCGTCGGGAAAGGTGTACAGTCCGTCACAACCGGTAAAAAGCAAAAAGCTATGATCCTTTTTAGGGGAGGAGAGGGCGTTGAAAACATCGCCATCCTGCCAATACTGAAACAGCGGAATGATCTTTGAAACGGAAAATTCCATTTGGCTCAATTTTTGCAGACCGATTACTTCCATATAGGCTTCCTTTCTGTGGAAAAATGATTGGAAGGTGCAAACAGAATTTGTTGAAAATGCATCTTGATGGTTTAAGAATAGCGGAAATATCTGGGATTGTCAAGATGATGCTGGTGGAAAAGTGCAAATGATATGGTGGAAAAGTGTATGGTAATTTTCTATAATATCAAGTATGATTATTTTGTAGGAAAATGGTAAAATGCCAAACCGAAATTTAGGAGGAAAACAATATGGAAACCTTGAATGTTACCGTATGGAATGAGTATGTTCACGAGCAGAGCCAGGAGGAGATCCGTCAGATCTATCCCGAAGGCATCCACGGCGCCATTGCCAAGATGCTGGGTCGGGATGCTCGCTACAACATCACCACTGCAACTTTGGAAATGCCTGAACACGGTTTGACCCAGGAAGTGCTGGACAACACCGATGTGCTGATCTGGTGGGGACATCTTGCTCACAGCAAGGTTTCCGATGAGATCGTTGACCGCGTGGTCAAGCGGGTTTGGGACGGCATGGGTCTGATCGTTCTGCACTCCGGTCATCTGTCCAAGCCCTTCGTTCGCTTGATGGGTACTTGCTGCCGCTCCAAGTGGAGAGAGAATGACGAGTTGGAGCGCGTTTGGGTCATTGAGCCGGGCCACCCCATTGCGCACAACCTGCCTGAATATATCGAGCTGCCCCAGGAAGAGACCTACGGCGAGCGCTTTGAAGTGCCTGCTCCCGATGAACTGGTATTTATCAGCTGGTTCTCCGGTGGTGAAGTTTTCCGCAGCGGCTGCTGCTACAAGCGCGGCTTGGGTAAGATCTTCTACTTCCGTCCCGGCCACGAGGCATATCCCACTTACTACCGTGAGGACATCACCCAGGTGCTGAAGAACGCTGTGGAATGGGCAAAGCCCTCCGGTGGTCCCAAGCCCACCCTGGGTCATTATGAGCCCATCGAAAAGGTGGCAGACAAGTTTGAAGGTATGTCTGACGAACTGCGTAAGCACACTTACATTAAGGATTGATTTTATGCATTATTTTGGCATTATCGGCTATGGCGGTAT
>JAGBVD010000120.1 GCA_017630495.1 Oscillospiraceae bacterium | reverse complement strand
CTGTCCCCGTTGATAAGCGCCCGGCGGAATGCCGCAAAAAAGGGATAGTACTGGTGGTACATATCCGAATAGAGCATAGAAACCCTGCCAAAAGGAATGAATCCGCGAATGATCATCAGCGTAAACATGCCCAACACCGGCAGCAAAAACGCCAGCAGCGTGTAGTTCCATTTTCTTTTCCTAATTTGTGGAAGTTTCATATCGTTCCCCCTGAAAATACTGGGTTTAGTTTATCATATTATTTCCAACGGGTAAAGGTCTTAAGAAAAATTTTACAAAAAATGGACCGCCAAAATGGCGGTCCATTTTATTAAAGAATTAAGCAGATTAAACCGGTTGCGCCTTCGTTGACGATTTTAGTCAAACTGCCCCGGAATTTACTGCGTACATCCTCCGGAGTGCGTACCAATTTCGAGGTCAAACCTTCCTGGATCATCGCGTAGACAGATTTACCGAAAATATTACTCTCCCAAAGCTTTTCCGGCGCTTCCCCGGACAGATAGGTAATCAGGTCCTGGGACTGTTTTTCATCACCAACCATTGGACTGATTTCTGTATCGATATCCACCCGAATCATATGGATCGACGGTGCGCCAGCTCGCAGCTTGACGCCAAACGCCCCATTTTTCCGCAACAGCTCCGGTGTTTCCAGCTTCATTTCCTCGGCGGTAGGCATCACCACGCCGTAACCGGTCGCTTTCACCGAGGACAAAGCATCTGCAATTTTATCGTATTCCTGCTTAACCGCAGAGAGTTCTGTCAAAATGGACATCAGCTGCGCATCATTTTGAATGTTCATCCCGGTTTGATTGCTCAATATCTCATAGAACAGTTTTTCCGGGAAACCCAAAGCGCAAACCACCGTACCGGTGGCCAAATCTACCTTGCGGATAGAAAAATCCAAAACCTGCTCCAGCTGTCGTAATTGAGAAAGGGTGGCTTCCGCCTGCCCCAAGGTGGAAATCTCTTCCGCTCGCTGGATCAGTGCTTCATAAAGAGCCGCTTTCACCGGGTTTTGGGCATCCAAAGCGTCCATCCATCGGGGTAAATGTACCTGCAACTGCTGCATAGGAAACGCATACAAAAGCTGCCTCAACAGTTCGCAGATATCACCGTTATCCAAGGCCTGGCAATCGGCAATGATGGGCAGAACTCCATAATCATTATGTATTTGCTGCTTTACCTGCTGGGCATCCTCCCCTGCCGGATTGCGGCTGTTAATAACCACGAGGAACGGCTTGCCGGTAGCCTTCATATCGTTGATTGCACGTTTTTCAGCCACAAGGTAGTCCTGCCGGGGAATCTCTGTAATTGTGCCGTCTGTGGTAACCACCAGGCCGATGGAGCAATGCTCCTCCATTACCTTCTTTGTTCCCAGTTCTGCAGCCTCTGTCATAGGAATCTCATAATCATACCAAGGCGTTGTCACCATTCTGGGTGCCCCGTCTTCCTCCGCGCCCACCGCGCCGTCGACCATATAGCCAACGCTGTCGATCATACGAACACGCAGCTGTGCTGTACCGTCCGGGGATATCTCTACGGCCTCCTCCGGCACGAATTTCGGCTCACTGGTCATAATCGTCTTTCCGGAACCGCTTTGGGGCAGCTCATCCTTCGCCCGCTCCTTGCGATATGGGTCATCAATATTGGGAATAACAAGTTCTTCCATAATCCGTTTAATCAGCGTGGACTTGCCGGTCCGCACCGGTCCAACCACACCAATATAAATATTGCCCCCGGTGCGAGCAGCAATGTCAGCATAAATGTTTTCCATAGCCAGCCTCCTTTTACTGTTTGCTGCAATCAACCACAGCACTCTCTTAACCTAAAGTATGTCCTACCGCCTGTAAATAGAACAGAAGGCGAAAAAATCCTTTCATACCATCGTTTTTTGCAAAAATAATGTTTGACAAATTACATAAAAAACTATATAATATTCGAGCACGACTATGAGGAGGAGAATGCTATGCATCTGGGTCTAAAGGAAATTATCCACAACCCCGGCGCATCCGTTTCTTTTTCCGATAGTGTGGATCTGAGCGATCTTCAATTTGGTATATGCTATCCGGTCAGCGAGCCTGTACTGATCACCGGCAAGGTGCGTAACACCGCCGATGTTTTGGTAATGACTGGCACGATCACCACGCGTCTGCATGGTGTATGCGACCGCTGCGCCGCAGACTTTACAAAGGATATTGAAATTCCTGTTGACGTAGTGCTGGTGGAAGAGCTGACCAATGAGGATAGCGAAGATGCTTGGGTTTTCTCTCTGGAAGCAGAAGCTGCGAATTTGGATGACATTGTGCGGACGGTGTTCGTGCTGAATATGGACTCCAAGCTGCTTTGCAGTCCCGATTGTAAAGGTCTTTGCTGCCGTTGCGGTAAGAACTTGAATGAAGGTCCCTGCAGTTGCGAAAAAGAGTTGGATCCCCGTTTTGCTGCTTTACGGCAGCTTCTCAATAAATAAGAAATGCTGTTAAAGCAATTTGACCAAGGAGGTGTCATCCATGGCTGTCCCTAAGTGTAAAGTGTCCAGCGCCCGTCGCGACAAGCGTCGTGGTTCCAACTGGAAATTGGCTGCTCCCACCGTAGCTGTTTGCTCCAAGTGTGGTGAGCCCGTCATGCCTCACAGAGCTTGCAAGGCTTGCGGCAACTACAATGGTCGTCAGGTTCTGGCTGCCAAGGCTGACTAAGGCAGGAAAAAAGCGTAAGCGTAGAGGAAGGCCTTTGCCTTCCTCTTTTCCTTTGTTGGCAGTATAAAAACTCATTGATTTGTGGTATGCTTTATGCCATAATAAGAGAAACGAAAGGAGTGATGGTTATGGCAAAACCTTTGGTTGCCATCGTTGGCCGCCCCAATGTGGGTAAGTCCATGCTCTTTAATAAATTAACCGGCCACCGTACCTCCATTGTTGAGGATACCCCCGGTGTTACCAGAGACCGTATTTACGGCGATTGTGAATGGTGCGGAAGAACTTTCTCTGTCGTGGATACCGGCGGTATTGAGCCTGGCACTGAAAACGATATGCTGAAGTTTATGCGCCGTCAGGCCGAAATCGGTATCGAACTGGCTGACTGCATCATTATGGTGACGGATGTACGCACCGGTGTAACCGCCGCTGATGTGGACGTAGCTACTATGCTCAGAAAATCCGGTAAACCGGTAGCTTTAGCTGTCAACAAATGTGACTCTATCGGCCCTGTCAATCCGGATGTGTACGAATTCTACGGCCTGGGCATTGGCGATTTGTTCGAGGTATCCTCCATTCACGGACATGGCACCGGTGATCTTTTAGATTGGTGTCTGGAGAATATGCCCGAAAGCGATGAAAATGAAGATGATGAAGGAATCATCAAAGTTGCCATCGTTGGCAAACCCAATGTAGGTAAATCCAGCCTCCTGAATCGAATCCTCGGTGAGGAGCGAGTAATCGTCTCCGATGTTGCCGGCACAACGAGAGATGCTATTGACTCATTCTTTGAAAATGAAACCGGTAAGTATTGTTTTATCGACACTGCCGGCATGCGCAGAAAGAGTAAGGTTGACGATCTGATCGAAAAGTATTCCAATCTGCGTACTATCAATGCCATTGAACGGGCCGATGTGTGTCTGATTCTGGTAGATGCCAATGACGGTGTTACCGAGCAGGACACCAAAATTGCAGGTCTTGTTCACGAAGCCGGCAAAGCAGCGATCATTGTTGTCAACAAATGGGATGCTGTGCAGGATAAAGAAACGAATACCATGCGCGACAAAGAAGCCGGTGTCCGGGACGGTCTGAGCTATATGACCTACGCCCCTATCGTGTTCCTCTCTGCGCTCACCGGTCAGCGG
>JAGBVD010000004.1 GCA_017630495.1 Oscillospiraceae bacterium | reverse complement strand
TGGGCATCCAATAAGCTTGTGTCCTTAAGGACACAAGCCACGATATAAATCCCTTGTTGGGATTTGCGATATGGCTGACACCGCGATATGGGCGTTGCCCGCGATATGCGCCGGGGCGCGTGGGATTTATATCCTATCGCATCTATTACGATATATCGCATTTGCCGTTCGGCAAATATATCGCATTGCGAAGCAATCTATCACAAAAGCAGGCAAGATTTTCTTGCCTGCTTTTCATATTTTCTGTTGCATAATGTGGAATTTTCCGATATAATAAACCCAAATTTGTCTGCCCTGAAAGGACACTTTATGAAAAGAACAATGATTTTACTGCTGACGGCTGTGATGGTGTTTAGCGCTTTCGCCGGCTGCGGCAAAACCGAAAAACCGCCGGTAACCACCCAGGCCACCACAGAGGCTACTACCGAGGCTACTACCGAGGCTACCACCGCTCCCACCACCGCTCCCACCGAGCCGACCATGTCTGATGAAGAGTACGCGGCGCTGATGCAGGAGGCGATGAACGGCGGTATGAGCCAGGGCGGCCAGTATGAGGGCGGTATGGATGATTTGCCCCAGACCGACGAAGCAGACCCCTCCAAGAGTAAATTCCTGGTAGGCTATGCCAAGGTCGACATCACCCCTTCCGCCTCTTTGAAGCTGCCGCTGATCGGCAACAACGACGAAAAGACCAGAGTGGCCACGGGCATTTTGTCCCGGCTTTACGCCACCTGCACCGCTATGACCGACGAGAAGGGCAACACGGTGATTTTGTTTGGTATGGATGCCCACGGCATTCCCCAGAGTTTCCTGGAGGCAGTGCGCAGTGCCATCACCAAGGCCACCGGCATCCAGGGTAAGTATATCCAGATGTCCGGCAGCCACACCCACCAGGCCCCTCCCATCACCCAAAACGGCTATGGCTATTCTGACAGCACCAAGCATATGAACGATGTGGTGAAAAAGTGCGCCGAAGTGGCCCAAAAGGCACTGGCAGACCGGAAACCTGCCCTGATGTACACCGCCTTTACCCAGGTAGAGGGCATCAATTTCTGCCGCTATACCATTTTGGAGGACGGCACCTTTATCGGCAGCCAAAAAGGCAGCGGTACTGCCGACTATTACAGCACCGCCGAACGCCCCGACAACCTTTTGCAGATCGTCAAGTTTGACCGCTCCGGAGGCAAGGATGTGCTGGTGGTCAACTGGCAGGCCCACTACCGTGGCAACCCCTCCGGTCAGTATAACCTCTATAGCTCTGACTATATGGGCGTGATGCGCAGTGAGCTGGAAAAGTCCAACTATGAAACGGTCTTCTTGCTGGGCGCCAGCGGTAACCTGGCTTCCCGCACCGACGCTGTCAACGCGGTCTATACCAACAGCGCCAAAAATTCCAGCTATAAAGCGGTAGGCGAAACCCTGGCAGACAGCGCCATCAACGCCCTTTCCTATGCCAGCCCTGCCAAGCTGGGCAAAATTCATTTGGAGGAGAAGACCTTCCACATCTCCACCAATTCCAATGACTATAAGCTGGCCGCCTTCGGCATCGGTGATGTAGGCTTCTGTATGATGCCCTACGAGCCTTTCCAGTCCCTGGGTATGGCAGTTCGGAAGGACTCTCCCTATAAAATGACCCTGATCGGCACCTGCGCCAACGGAAACTCCAGCAATTTCTACCTGCCCGATGCCAATGCTTACAAGGCCCAGAGCGCTTACGGTGTCAGCAAGAAATATGTGGCGGGCGACGAGCAGAAATTCCATAAGCAGTACATTTCCATGCTGAAAACCTGCTTCACCAAAAACGGCAATTCTGCCGTTTCCAAGCCGGACAGCTATATCATCAACACCACCACCTTTCAAGACGGCAACACCTACACCAGCCCCAAAAATCTAGAGAAGGTAAAAAACGGCCTTTACCGCATCGATGTAAAGCGAAACGGCAAGGACGCGATTTTGCTGGTAAACAGCGAAAGCCTGGCAAAGCAGCTTTTGAAGAAAAGCTCCTTCAAGGTCATCACCGACACCCGCAGCGTGGTAACGGCTATTGGATAAGCTTGTGTCCTTAAGGACACAAGCCACGATATAAATCCCTTGTTGGGATTTGCGATATGGCTGACACCGCGATATGGGCGTTGCCCGCGATATGCGCCGGGGCGCGTGGGATTTATATCATATCGCATCTACAGGATATATCGCATTTGCCGTTCGGCAAATATATCGCATGGCGAAGTAATATATCGCAAAAAGCAGGCAAAGAACTTGCCTGCTTTTTTTACAGAGAAAAGCTTCGGGGCAGCAGCTGAGATAAAGTGACGGTGTCAAAGCCCTCGGGATTGGCCAGATAAATGGGCATATCCGGCTTGCAGAACTCGGAAAGCACCTGCCGGCACACACCGCAGGGGGTACAGCCCTGCTCCGTTTTGCCATCCTTGCCGGCGCACACCGCCAGCGCCACAAATTCCCGCTGGCCTTCGCTGACCGCCTTGAAAATGGCGGTGCGCTCGGCGCAGTTGGTGGGGGAGTAGGCGGCATTTTCAATGTTGCAGCCGGTGTAGATCGTGCCGTCAGCGCACAGTAGCGCCGCGCCTACCTGATAGCCGGAGTAGGGGGCATAGGCAAGGGCCTGGGCCTGCTTGGCTTTTTGAAGTAACAATTCCGGTTTCATAGTAAAGATACCTCCGGTGTTTCAAAATCAATGCCAAGCAGCTTGGCGGCGGTGGCGGCCACTGCGGAAAATCCCGCTGTGCCCAAATTGCCGGGTGTTACACCCTTGCCCAAAATCAGCAGCGGCACATCCTCTCTGGTGTGGTCGGTGGTGGCGGCAAAGCCGGGATCACAGCCGTGGTCGGCAGTGATCATCACCACATCCTCCTGACCCAGCTTGGGCAGGAAATCCCCCAGCCAGGTGTCAAATTCATTTAAGGCATTGGCATAGCCTTCCGCATCCCGGCGGTGGCCAAAGACCATATCAAAGTCCACCAAATTCACAAAGCACAGACCGGCAAAGTCCTTTTTGCCATAGGCATCGGTATGCTCCATGCCGTTGCGGTTGCTTTGGTTGTAAACATACTCCGTCAGACCCCGTCCGGCAAAGATGTCGTGAATTTTGCCTACGCCGATGCTGTCCAGGCCGGCCTTTTTCACCGCATCCAAAAGGGTGTCCTGGGGGGGCTCCAAGGAAAAGTCGTGGCGGTTGGCAGTGCGCTTAAAATTCCCCGGTGTACCCACAAAGGGCCGTGCAATGACCCGTCCCACGCCGTGCTTGCCCCGGAGGATATTCCGGGCAATGCGGCAGTATTCATAGAGCGTTTCCGGGGGAACAATGTCCTCGTGGGCGGCGATCTGAAAAACAGAATCTGCCGAGGTGTAGACAATTAAATCTCCCGTATCCATATGCTCCCGGCCGTACTTTTCAATCACTGCCGTGCCGGACCAGGGGGCATTGGCTAAAACGTCTCTGCCGGTTTTTTCCCGGAAAGGCGCTAAAACCTCCTCCGGAAAACCCTCCGGATAGGTGGGCAGGGGCGTGTGGGAAACAATACCTGCCAGCTCCCAGTGACCGATGGTGGTGTCCTTGCCCCGGGATGCTTCCTGCAAGCGGCCATAAGCGCCGGTGGGAGCATCTGCCCTGGGAAGACAGGTTACACCGTCAATGTTACCCAGACCGGCATTGGTCATATTGGGAATTTGCAATTTCCCGGTGTTTACACAGCTAAGCAGGGTATTTGCGCCGGCATCGCCAAATTCTGCCGCATCCTTTGCCGCGCCAATGCCAAAGGAATCCAAAACGATCAAAAAGACCCGTTTCATCACAGATTCACCCTCCGTTTCTCAAAAGTCTGCTTATATTATACAAAAACCCAAAACAATATGCAAGTCTTGTGCAAAGCCACATAAGAAGTTTTCTAAAGGGCAATACCCTATCGGGAAGAGATGGTTTTGCGGAGCGTTTTCTTTCATAGAAAAACCCGTAATGCTAACACATTACGGGTTTTACAATTCATATGAAGAAGAAAACGCTTTGCAAAACTGCCTTGCATCTGAAAAGGGTGGCTATATGTGTCAGATAAGTAAAAAAGCGCAGGAATACTTTGTGTATTGCGAGCATTTTTTGCGCAATATGGCGCATATATGCACCATTTTCAGACATTTCTTCACGACAGGGTATGCCCTTAAATGTTACAGGTCGATTCTCCGGCCTTCTTCTGCGGACTGATAAGCGGCGTACATGATCTTGGTGGTCTCGTATGCCAGATCGAAATCCGATGCCGGGGCCCGGTCATAGGCGATGGCTTCCATAAAGTCCTGCAGCTCGCCCATATAGCCACGGATGACCTCGTCGGAAACGAAGGCCTTGTTCCAGCCCAGCTTG
>JAGBVD010000119.1 GCA_017630495.1 Oscillospiraceae bacterium | reverse complement strand
TTCGCAGTTTTGAAGTGGTAACTTTTTTGATTAACAAATAACAAAATTCCCGGAATGCTGACGCATTTCGGGAATTTTTTATGCAGTTAAGCGGAAAAGGGACCGATCAAAACCATTTTATCACTATGGTGTACCGCCCTTTGGCAGTGGGTTAATTTCATTCGTTATCTTCTTCCTGACCAATGGACTTAATGTCAAAGGGTGTCGTCTGATAGACAAAGTAATTCAGCCAATTGGAGAACAGCAAGTTCGCATGACCTCTCCAGCGAACAATCGGCAGCTGTGTATCATCGTCATTGGGGTAATAGTTTTCCGGCACATGGATCGGCAATCCCTGATTTTTATCTCGCAGATATTCTCTTTCCAGGGTATCAGGATCATATTCAGAATGACCGGTAACAAAAATCTGTCGACCGCCCTTACTTGCAACCGCATGAACACCACCCTGTTTGGAAGATGAGAGGATCTTCAAACCGGGAACTTTCTCAATATCCTCCCGCAATACAGTTGTGTGGCGAGAGTGCGGTACCCAAAAAATATCGTCGAAACCACGCAGCAAAATAGAGCGCTTATAGTCCGCCTGATGGGGAAACACACCGAAAAGCTTCTCATTCATTTGGTACTTGGGAACACCATAATGGTAATAAAGTCCAGCCTGCGCACCCCAGCAAATATGAAATGTGCTGTGGACATTGGTCTTGCTCCACTCCATAATTTCGCACAATTCCGGCCAGTAATCCACTTGCTCAAAAGGCATATGCTCTACCGGCGCACCGGTGATAACCATACCGTCAAATTTACGGTGCTTCAGCTCGTCAAAACTTTTATAAAAGTTAAGCAAATGCTCCTGCGCTGTGTTTTTAGACTGGTGTGTTGAGGTATGCATCAGCTCCAAGCGCACCTGCAAGGGAGTGTTGCCCAAAAGACGGGTAAATTGGGTCTCGGTAGCAATCTTTGTAGGCATCAGGTTCAGCAAAACGATTTCCAGCGGACGGATATCCTGGGTGGAAGCCCGATTTTCCGGCATCACAAAGATATTCTCCTGCTGTAAGGTTTCAACCGCCGGCAAATCATTGGGAATTTGAATAGGCATATCTGCGCCCCCTTTCTATTCGTCAAATTTTGCTATATTGTAACCCAATTCTTAACCTTTGTCAATCAGTTCGCGCTCCACTTTTCAATCTTTGTACCGCCATAATAATATGCCAAAATCTCTTTGTAATCATTCCCCTGTACAGCCATTGCATCCGCCCCGTATTGACTCATTCCCACTCGATGCCCATAACCCTTTGTTGTAATACTAACTGTGTTTCCTACAACGGTAATTACAAACGCTGTGGATCGAAGCCCCAGCAAGCTGCGTATTTGGGTCCCTTTGTACTTTTTGCCGCATATTTCTATTGTATTCACACCGTTTCCCTCTGTATAGGTTATAGGCCCAATCCATTTTTCCGGTGAACCGGAAAGATTGTCTCCCAGTCTAACGGCAAATTCCTCAGTCGTAAATGAGATCGTATCTATATAATGGGTTGCCTTTTCCTCACCGGGGCTCTTGATCGCCTGTAAATACGGCACATCTGCACCCCATACAGCTTTGGCATCCTCCGTCATCCCTCCGCTGCAGGAAAAATATGTGGCCTCCGCCAAATTGCCATTGTATGTCAGCACCTGCCCGGCAGTTGAAGTAACTGCTTCTTGCACTTTATGCAGTTGTTTCTCCGTTCCACCACGACTCAAAAATTCTTTTTTACTGATATAGCCCTGACAACAAGTGAAGTCTGTGCACACATCTGCGCCGGTATGCTTACTGTCTTTTTCCATCCTGCGCAGCGCATATGTACGGGCAACAACCGCCTGCGCTTTCAGCGCTTCCATTTCAAAATCAGCCGGCATTTCCTTGAGCACAACTTCTGTCAAATAATCATCCAGAAGCATTTGTTTAATCTCTCCGTTCGCCATAAGCACGGACAGCACAAACTCTTGCGGCTTAGTTAACTGTTCAGTTGTTTGCACAGCGGAGGTTGTGGTAACTTCTGTTGTTAAAGTTGTTTGATCGTTCACTTGCGGTATAGGATTTTCTTGCCTGTTGACCATCGAAAACAGCATTGCAGGACACACCGCTCCCAGCATCACCGCTCCTATCAATTCTTTCCATCTGATGTTCATATTATCACCCTAGAATATAGTAGCAATTGCAATGAAAAGAATATGCCGATTTCTGGGGAAGGTTCTTCCATTTTCGCGTCAATGCTTGACATCAATCCTTCCCGTAAGTATAATTTAAGTACGAAAAAACGCGAAAGGCCGCACATTATGAAAAAAACACTTAAGATTCTTTTACCGATTCTTCTGGCAATCGTAATTGTTATATGTTCCTGCTGGTATCTGTTCGTTTATGACCGCGAATTTACACGAGATGTACTTGTTGGTTTTGCCCGTGTCAGTGAGTCCAACGGCAGTCACAGCGTTGCTGCTTGGTTTTATCAATTGGCATATGCGCAGGCTGGTAATAACGATGCTGTTGCCTGTGAATTAGCACAGCAATATAAATCTACCGGCAACTACACAAAGGCAGAATATACGCTCTCCAATGCAATTGCAGACGGTGGTGGTATTGAGCTTTATATTGCTCTGTGCAAAACATATGTTGAGCAAGACAAACTGCTTGACGCAGTAAATATGTTAAACAACATCACAAATCCCGAAATCAAGCAGCAGTTAGATGCCATTCGTCCTTCTGCTCCCACTGCAGTTCCTGCCCCTGGTTTTTACAGCCAATACATTTCCGTAACATTAGAAGCACCGGAAGGCACAATTTTTGCCGATGCAGACGGTCAATATCCCTCAACGCAAACCACACCCTATACAGAGCCTATTGCGCTGAAAGATGGTGAAAACACAATACAAGCTATTGCTGTGGCCGAAAACGGTTTAGTCAGCCCTCTTTCCATTTATGCTTATACGATTGGCGGTGTGATTGAAGCTGTAGAATTTAACGATTCTTTAGTTGAAACCTCCATTCGTAAGATATTGAATGTTGATGCCGACAAAACGCTTTACACTAACGACCTTTGGACAATCAAGGAATTTACCGTTCCCAGTGGTGCTAAGAGTTTGGCGGACCTGAAGCATATGACATTCCTGGAGAAATTGACCATTGACAACGCCCCCGGCAAACAGTTGGAAAATATCTCTTCCATGGCAAATCTGACGGAGCTTTCCATCGCAAACACACCTGTCTCCCAGGATGAATTAAACGTGATCGCCGCGCTTCCCTTGTTGAAAAAACTGACACTTCAAAAATGCAGTCTGACCGGAATTGCACCGTTAAAAAATGCCACCGGTCTTGTTTCACTTGACTTAAGCAACAACACAATTCGTGTAATCAGTGCTATCAGCGCAATGAAGGAGCTGCAGGAGCTAAACCTGTCGCATAACGCTGTTGCCGATCTGACTCCCCTCTCCTCCAGCACAGCACTTACCAGTTTGAATGTGTCTTCTAACGATCTGAAATCTTTGGCAGCGCTCTCCACACTCACCGGATTGAAGACCTTGGATGCCGGCACAAATGCTATTACAGATCTGGGAGAAATCGGCAATCTTACCGCACTAACTGTACTGTCGCTCAAGAGCAATAAATTAAGCAAGATTGGTGCTCTGAACAAGTGTACTGCCTTAACTGATCTGAATATTGCTTCCAATGCATTAAAGGATATTTCAGGTCTTTCCAAGCTAACCGGTCTTATGTATTTTGATTGTTCCTATAACAAACTAACCTCGTTGCCCTCGTTCCCAAAAAATTGTGCGTTGGTATCGATCAATGCCGCCCACAATACCATTAAAAACGTTGACCCATTAAGTGGTCTGAAACATCTGAACAAGGTAAATATGGACTATAACCCCAAGCTTTCGTCTATTAAATCCCTTGCTAAATGCCCCGTACTTGTGGAGGTCAACGTCTACGGCACTAAGGTTACAAGCGTTTCTGCACTGACAGATATTAAGATCATCGTAAATTATGATCCCACATAAATTAAAACCCGGTTCATTTTGAACCGGGTTTTATTATTTATCGCTATTTACTTTGTAACACGAACGATACATGTGTATGTAACATCCTTGTATGTTGTCTTAACTGTGGCGTTGCCCTTTGCAACACCGGTAACAGTGTTGCCGGACACTTTGCAAATGGATGTGTCAGAAGACACCCAGGAAACCTTAAGTTCCTTGCCGTCCTTATCCTGCAAGGTAAGGGTAAAATTCTTGCCGGCTGCAATTGTAACATCCTCATGGCTGATCTTACAGTCACCCTTAGGCTTGGTATCTTCTGTTGCACCGGAATCCGCTTTGCCAACAGATGCGGCGCATCGAACAATGCAGCTAACCTTCACGCCGCCGTACTCACCGTGAACAGTGGTAGTACCGGTGCCAACAGCTGTAACAACGCCTTTTTTGATCGTTGCAACCTTTTCGTTTTTGGAAGTCCAGGTAATCTTGTCAGCAGGAATATCGCCGGTGTACAGCTTCCATGTCTGACCCTTTGTGCTCATTGTAAAATCTTCACGATTCAGTTTCAGTTCATCAGCAGAGATTGTTTCCTCAACAGTTGTCTCTTCAGGTGCTTGAACAGTGCAAACAACCTTGCATTCCGCTTTTGCACTACCACAGGTAACACTGATTATCGCTTCACCGCTACCAACGGATGTAACCCGTCCATCCTGTGTAACGACAGCCACAGATTCATTGCTGGATGTAAACACAACCGTTTCCGTAGTCGCAGCAGGATTCGCGGTAGCATTCAGCAGCACAATGGCATCTACGCTGTCAAATGTAATCAAAGTCTTGGAAAGTACAATTTCCTCGCAAGGAATATTCAGCATCGTTGTATCCGTTATCTGATCTGTTACAGAAACATTGTTATCATTCTTGTTGCTGTCTGCCGGCTTTCCCTGGAAAAGACCGGGCACAAAGAAACGAAGAACAATATAAGTAAAGATCGCGATAATGACCAAAATCACGGCCAATGTAGTAATAATAACACCGGTTTCTTTCTTGCCATCTTCCTGCGGTTGCTCCGTGCGCTGTTCAGGAGTTTCAACAGGTGCAGGCATTTTACCATTATTACGTCTTTTTACATTGGATTTTGAAAATCTGCCGCCTTTGACATGATTATAAACCCGTGTGGTTTCTTCCTCCATATCGCTTGTGTTTCCTGAAACAATTCTTGCATCAACGGACCGAACACAGCCGCAGATCGGACACTGCGTTGCTGTCTCCGGATAGGATGTACCGCACACATCGCAGATAATCTTACTCATAGTAAACCTCCATTTCAGCACTCAAAAAAGAATGCATAGATTCTTGGACATATTATAGCATTTATTGCTGAATAAAACAACTATAAAGATGTTGCATTTTCTAAAATTTTATTTTAAGATATATTTAATTAAGAAAAGGAGGCGATATATGTGTCAGAGCCAAAGCTCATTTCGCCAATGCTTGACAATTTTATGATGGGTGATCCAATCCAGGACCGCAACGGTGTTCGCTGCTGCCCAGCAATGGAAAGTGATTCCAATGAAAAATACATAGTAAAAATCGTATCTGTTCCTGCTACACAAGTGCAAGTGGATGCCCTTTTGTTAAGCGGCGCATATTCCGATAAAGAATCTATTGCCGCGTATTACAGCACGCTTGCAGAGGGTGTTGTCAGCGAGGCTGAAGCTTTGCAAAAGCTTTCGCTATTGGAAGGTTTTGCTCCCTTCACTGCGTGGCAAACAGTGCCAATGGGAGACAGTGAAACCGGTTATGATGTGTATCTGTTGAGTCCCTACAAAAAGACACTGGCGCGCCAATTCCGTCAGCAACCTATGACACATTTAGGTGCCGTAAATCTGGGACTTGACCTGTGCAGTGCGCTATCTGTTTGCAGAAATTCCGGTTACATCTATGTAAATCTGAAACCGGAAAATATCTATCTTACAGACAATGGTAGTTATCAGATCGGTGATCTCGGTCTGATGAAGTTGGATTCACTGAAATACGCATCACTGCCTGACAGATACCGCAGCGCCTATACGGCCCCCGAAATCAATGACGCGTTTTCAGCGTTAAACGCAACAATGGATGTTTACGCTGTTGGTTTGATTTTATACCAGGCATATAACGACGGCAATTTACCTTTCACCGGTAATGCTGCACCTGCAGAGCAGCTTCAGCCGCCGGTGTATGCAGACTATGAAATGTCCGAAATCATCCTCAAAGCCTGCGCCCCGGATCCGGATGAACGCTGGAGTGATCCGGTGGAAATGGGTCAAGCGCTTGTGGCCTATATGCAGCGCAACGATGTCAATGATACGCCCATCTCTCCCGTTCTTGACCAAGATGTGGCAGCGGACCCAACCGATGTAGCCCCGGTGGATAATGCTGAGCAAGCACAGATCAGTGACGAGTCCTTACCTACCGATGAAACTCCGGAAAACCAATCTGTCAGCAGTAATGAGCAACAGTCTGATGGCTCAGATGAGGACATTTCTGATGAGGATATTTCTGATGAGGACAACATTCTGACATACACCGAGGATGCCGACGGCGATCTTTCTTTCCTGGAAGATGCCTGGGATGATGATGCTCTTTCTGATGAAGAAACCGACCAGATTGATTACGGCGAGGTCACAAACGAAGTGTCCGATATGCTGTCGCAGGCTGACGACCTGATCGCCCATCAGGTTCCGGATCCTGTTGTTCAGCCGGAGGCTATTGATGTTCCCATTCCGGAGCCGATTCCTTTGAACGACGGACAGGAAAGCAATGAAAATTCCGAAGAAAACA
>JAGBVD010000118.1 GCA_017630495.1 Oscillospiraceae bacterium | reverse complement strand
TCATAACGATTGCGAAAGGCTGACCCTTGGTCTGTCTTGCCTTGTTAAAGGCCTCTTCCAAAGCGTCAAAGTCGTGGCCGTCCACCTGCTCTACAGCAAAGCCGAAAGCTTCCAGCTTGTCTACGATGGGGTACGGACTCATAACTTCGGCAACAGGGCCATCGATCTGCAGACCGTTGTTGTCCACGATGATGCACAGGTTGTCCAGCTTATAGTGGGCGGCTGCCATGCAAGCTTCCCAAACCTGACCTTCTTCGATCTCGCCGTCGCCCAGCAGGGTGTAGACCCGGTTGGTCTTGCCCATATGCTTGGCAGCCAGTGCCATACCGGTAGCCACGGAAACACCCTGGCCCAAAGAACCGGTGGACATATCCACACCGGGAACGGTGCGCATATTGGGGTGGCCCTGCAGATAGCTGTCGATATGACGGAAGGTGGGCAGATCTTCCACGGGGAAGTAGCCGCGGTTTGCCAAAGCGGCATACAGGCCGGGGGTGGTATGACCCTTACTCAGAACAAAACGATCCCGATCTTCCTTCTGGGGATTGGCGGGGTCAATGTTCATTTCCTTAAAATACAGGTATGTAAATACCTCTGCAGCAGACAAACTGCCGCCGGGGTGTCCTGCCTTTGCGCCGTGGGTAGATTCCACTACGCCCATACGGACCTTGCAGGCAGTGATGCTCAGTTGCTTCTTTTCACTACTTGTCATGATTTTCCTCCTTAAATTGTTGTCCGGCAAAACCGCACACATTTATGTCATTTTATCATTTTTTCTTTTAAGATACAAGAGTTTTTCGCAGGTTTTTTCAGAAAAAATAAGAAAACCTATCGGGCGCTCTGCTGTGCTTTTACAAGGAACATTCATCACTTGTATGAATAATTCACAATTTATGAATATTTATGCATTTAACTATTGACATTGCTGGGTTTCGGGTGTATAATCCATTGCATATTACAGAATATTCCTTGAGGAGGAAACGAAAATGAATAAGGAAAGCATCAAGAAGGTCGTCTTGGCCTACTCCGGTGGTCTGGACACCTCTATCATCATCCCCTGGCTGAAGGAAAACTACAACAACTGTGAGATCATCGCTGTGGCCGGCAATGTGGGTCAGGCGGACGAGCTGGACGGTCTGGAAGAAAAGGCACTGAAGACCGGCGCTTCCAAGCTGATCGTGGCTGACCTAGTAGACGAGATGGTGGACGAGATCATCATCCCTGCTATGAAGATGGATGCCAAGTACGAGACCTACCTGCTGGGCACTGCCTTTGCCCGTCCTGTCATCGGCAAAAAGCTGGCCCAGATCGCCTTGGCCGAGGGCGCAGATGCCATCTGCCACGGTGCTACCGGCAAGGGCAACGACCAGGTGCGTTTTGAGCTGGCCATCAAGCGCTTTGCGCCTCAAATGAAAATCATCGCCCCCTGGCGGGAGTGGGATATCAAGTCCCGGGACGAGGAGATCGACTACGCAGAGGCCCACAATGTACCTCTGAAAATCAGCCGTGAAACCAATTACTCCAAGGACAAGAACCTGTGGCACTTGAGCCACGAAGGTCTGGATCTGGAAGATCCCTCCAATGAGCCTCAGTACGATAAGCCCGGCTTCCTGGAAATGGGTGTCAGTCCCATGATGGCACCGGACGCACCTACCTATGTAACCATCGACTTTGAAGCCGGCGCTCCCGTTGCTCTGGACGGTGAAAAGATGAAGGCCTCCAAGATCATCGAAAAGCTCAACAAGATTGGCGGTGCCAACGGCATCGGCATCATCGACATCGTGGAAAACCGTCTGGTGGGTATGAAGGACCGCGGTGTTTACGAGACCCCCGGTGGCTCTATTCTCTACTTTGCGCACCGTCAGCTGGAAATGATCACTGTTGACAAGGATACCCTCCATGTCAAGCAGAAGCTGGCTGTGGACTATGCAGACCTGATCTATAACGGCAAGTGGTACTCTCCTTTGCAGGAGGCGCTGACCGCCTTTGCCAATGAATCCAACAAGTTCGTAACCGGCTCTGTCAAGCTCAAGCTGTACAAGGGTAACATCATCCCTGCCGGTACCACTTCCCCCTACTCTCTGTATTCTGAAAGCCTGGTTACTTTCGACGAAAGCGACTACGACCAGAAGCAGGCAGAAGGCTTCATCAACCTTTGGGGTCTGCCCACCCAGGTGCAGGCGCTCCGGGAGCAAGGTAAATTATAATTGTAAGGGCGGACGACCAGTCCGCCCCTTACGAATTTTAAGGAGACAAGAAAATGGCTAAAATGTGGGCCGGCAGAACAGACGGCACAACAGAAAAGATCGCAGACGATTTCAATTCCTCCATCCATTTTGACAGTCGGATGTACCGGCAGGACATTCAGGGTTCTATGGCCCATGCCGCAATGCTGGCTGCTCAAAACATTCTCTCCCAGGAGGATGCGGACAGCCTGATCGACGGCTTGGCGGAAATTCTTAAGGATATAGAAAGCGGCAAGCTGGCCATCGATATGACCTGCGAGGACATCCATATGTTTGTGGAGCAGGAGCTGACAAACCGGCTGGGAGATGTGGGCAAAAAGCT
>JAGBVD010000117.1 GCA_017630495.1 Oscillospiraceae bacterium | reverse complement strand
GGTAACAAAGGTGGTAGAAGTATCGCCGTGTACCAAAACCACATCCGGCTTTTCTGTTTCCAGCACTTCCTTGATCCGCATCAGAATATTGGTGGTGATGTCAAACAGAGTCTGCTTTTCCTTCATGATAGACAGGTCATAATCCGGCTCAACGGAAAATGCCTGCAGGACCTGGTCCAGCATCTGTCTGTGCTGACCGGTGACGCAAACCACAGTTTGAATATTCTTTCTGGATTTCAGTTCATTCACCAGAGGGCACATTTTGATCGCTTCCGGCCGTGTACCGAATACCAGCATTACTGTTTTCATAAGAGTCTCTCCTTACAGATGATACACACCAGGCAAACCGCAGATGTTATGGCAATCCAACACAACTTTGCCTGCCAGCTTGTCCATATTCTCCTTGATCTCGTTGTGCTTGACCATAATAACAACCATGTCCACGGCTGCAAGGAATGCATCCAAATCGTGATACTGGTTTTCTACAATATCATTCTTGATAAACGGATCATAGGTCTTAAGACCGGGAGCAAGATGACGTTCCTGACTTTCCAGAAGCTGCAGTGTGGGAGACTCCCGGTAATCGTCTACATTTTCCTTATAGGCTAAGCCGTACAAACCAACGCGAGTAATATCTTTCAGTCCATTTTCCCTCATAATCTCATGAATGCGGTTGAGTACAAAGTCAGGCATACCGTCGTTGGTTTGCATGGACTCATCGATTACCTTTGCAAGGCTGGGATAATCACCCACCAGGAACCAGGGATCAACACTAATACAATGACCGCCTACACCGGGGCCGGGCTGCAGGATGTTGACTCTGGGATGCATGTTACAAATGCGAATGATCTCATATACGTCCATATTGTCATGACGGCAGATTTTTGCCAATTCATTGGCGAAGGCAATATTCACAGCGCGGAAGGTATTCTCCACTACCTTAGTCATTTCAGCGGTGCGAATATCTGTCACCACAATCTCGCCTTGGCAGAAGGACATATATAGTTCTTTGATTTTTTCACCAACCGCCCGGTCATCCGCACCGATCGTACGGTTATTATGTAGCAATTCGTAGACCATATTGCCGGGAATGATTCGCTCCGGTGCGTGGACCAGATTGATATCCTTTCCGATCACGAAGCCGTTCTCCTCAATGGCAGGACGAACAAACTTATCAATGGTTCCGGGAGACACCGTAGATTCGACGACCACGGTCGCGCCCTTGGGGCAGACCTCCATAACGCTCTTTACCGCCGCCACCACATAGCAGGCATCTACCTTTTTGCTGAACTTGTCGTAAGGAGTGGGTACGGAAACAATGTATGTATCTGTCACTTGGTACTCCGTGGAGAACTTGATACCTGCATCCAGCGCATTCTGGAACAGCTCGTCCAGACCGTCTTCCTTAAAAGTGGTGCGGCCTGCGTTCAAAGTGGCCACCAATTCCTTATTATAATCAGTGCCAATAACCTCAACACCATGCGATGCCAACATCAGCGCAGTCGGCAGACCAATATATCCCAATCCAATTACATTAATCATTTTTTGTCTCCTCATTTATGATTATCCTGATAGCATCAAAAAACGGTTTACTTGTTTCCGCTTCCCTATCCATTCTTGCACAAATATCTGCTTTGCTGTCTTTGCTCAACAGTTCATCCGCTTTTGCGCGAATCGCATCTATATTTATTTGCCTATAATCCGTCTCAAAATAGCAGTCCTGCATTCCCACACGAACTAGAAAGTCTTCGACCTTCGTCATATGTTTCTTTGCATATTCTGTTTCCAGTGCTATACATACAACTGGGATACCGTTGCGCAAAGATAACATTGTTCCATGAAAAAAAGTAGTAAAAGTAAGCCTAAAATAGCGGAAAACGAAGGCCCATTCATAAGGTGTCAGATCATACAAATTTACATCCGCATCGTTGCAATAATTATACAACGCCGCAATCTGATACTTCTCCGCATACAATTTATGTACCATAGCGCACATTCTGTTATCGCCCATAATGCCAATTGTGGGTCGATTGAAATCAAATCCTCTGGCTAAAAGTTTTTCTTTTAGCTTTTTTTCATCTACAGGCAAATCCTTTGTATTGAGGAAAACTGTAGGGTCACACGTATGTACAGGTGTTTTGTTGCAACCCATTTCTTTAAGGAATTTTTCCGATTCCCAATCTCTGGTACTCAAGAATGTATAGCTATCTAAAATCCTTTTAATTTTCTCCTTTTGATTCTGTGGAACTCTCTCATAACTCATGCCATAACAACTAGCCGCATAGGAGAATTTCTTGCACTTAAGGGAGTCATCTAAAAAGTATGGGTTAGGAAACCCCCTTGTTTCATAATTCCAGATAGCATCACTGCCAGCAATTACAATATCATAGTTTTTATGAATATAGGTAAATAGTTCTTCCACGCTGTCATCATATATCGTCTTTTGAGAAAGCGGCAATTGAGACAACACACTTCTAAAAATATAATTTCTGTGCTTTTTCCACCGCAGTGTTCCCGGATTGCGTATCAGCACAATCAATTTCTTTAGTTTTAGTAAAATGCTACCGCCGGAGAGATATTGTTTGAGGGTAGCCTCATAAGATGAATCCACTTTGGGCATACGATAGTCAATGACTTCCACATCCTCACCAGGAAATTCTTGGCGCAATCTTTTGGTCAACGCATAGCATTGCATGACAGCACAGTTATTCACACTGGTATGGAACGTCAAAACACCAATTTTCATTTTCCTCACCTCGCGAGACGGACAACATTGAAATGTATTCGTTTTATATCCGTTTTTTTAATATACCTTTTGCCATATTAATTGTTTCCTTAAAAGCTTGTGTTCTATGGAAAAGCATGACAACAGCGGTATTCGGGACAATCACACATAAAACACAGCCAACCAACAATTTGATAAAGCCTTCATGTGGGCAAATTATCTGTAATAATGTACTTGACAAGGCGCAAGAAGCAACCGTAACCATGCCATAAAAACCATATATTTTGAAATATTCTACGACATTGATTCGGAACACATTTTTATAGATCAACCAGGGATCATACCAAATCTGTGTTACAACACGTGAAACAATTGTCCCTAGGAAAATGCCCGCAACACCAATCCATTTTGCAAACAGTATAGAACTTATAAGATTTATTAGCGCCATAATCACCGGGCGGTACTTTCCCTGCACAAAAAGCCCATTCGATGTTCTGAACTGAGAAACAGGGCTCAACATGCCCCGTATATAAAACTCGATAACAAGTAGCGCGACAATGTATGCACTGAATATATGCTGCCCTCTTTGCCAAAAGTGCATAAAAGGATTGAGCAATGTCCAAAGACTAGTACTGCAGAAACAATACAACCAGAATCCAATAAACAGCATCCGCTGAAAAACATCATATTGGTGCTCTTTGCTAGAGGTCGCGGCTAGATTCCCCACACTGGCCGATGTGGATGAAAAAAGAATCATGACCATAGAGTATATTTGCGTCGTAATCAGATTATAATTTCCCAGTATTCCTGCACTGCCTGTGCCAAACATTGACGAGATCAAAATACTGTCTGTGCCATTGAGTATTGTTCCCGAAACTTTATATAGCGCCAATGCCCGCGTATCCTTAACTAACCGCTCTTTTTCATCTTTTCCCAATTTCGTTTTACTTTTTCTTTTCAAAATGGGGTATTCACGCTCCGCCACCTTGGCAATAACCAGGTTTTGTACAAAATTACTTACAATAGAGCATATAAGGTAAATAAGAAAATTTCTAAGGACCAATAAAATTACACATTCAGCGACCGCTCGAATTAGTGAAATAATCACTTTGAATTTGGAAACTAAATGCTCTTTTTGGACAGCAACAAGAAACGTAGATTTGTATATCAACAAATAGGATGTTGCTGTATTCACTAGGTAAAGTAAGTAGATCAGCCTTATATCTTCTCTAATACTGGGAACATCTTTAATAATATATCCCAAAATTGGAATCAAACACAAGCCTAGCAGGAAAATGACAACACTAATAGTAGTATATATTTTCCGATAAGCATTCATCAATTTGCATATCTGTTTTTCGTCATCTTCTGCAATAGGCTTGTACAACGAATATGTGATAGCTGTGCCAATTCCAAGTTCAGCAAAAGATAAAACCGTTAGGACATTTGAAAAAACGCTAGAAACACCAGCATATTCTATTCCTAGAATATAAAGAAAAACTGTCCGTACACCAAAGCTTGTTAAAAGCCCCGATAGTTTTACTGCAATTCCTCCAAGCACGTTTAAAAGCGTATTTTTTGTTCTGCTATTGCTCAGGTTTACTTAGTCTCCCTTATAGCAACCGCGTTCCTACGGGCTTGCATATTGCTTATGTCACCCATTTAATCAAATTCACCCGCAGTCCTTGCTCTTTCGTTCCAATATGTGCTTGGGTCACCGTATTGCCGCTGCTGTGATTACCTTCGATTGTAACAAAACCCTTAGGTGTAATAGCAATATCCCAAGCCATATACCGCATTTGCGGAACTACAGCAGTTAGCCCAAGCAAATAGGTTTGCAAATCGTCCCACATTGGCATCTGAAAGCCAACATAATTCTCATTTTCCTCATCAGTAGTGTTTACCGTTTTCTTGCTATGGGAGTGTCCGCAGATTGTTCCCGTAACCGGATCAATTGGTGCGACACGCCCCCCCATACTGATATTGTCAATTTCTTTGCCCTCTGCACCAAATCGAATACCTGCAAATAGAATTTTCACAGTCGCACCATTACGAACCGTAACTACGCGCATAGTATTAAGGGAAGATGCATTTAACTCGTCTAGTTTAGGATGATTACGAAGTAGTTCCTCAACAATCCCCTGTTCATTTCTTTGAATTAATTCATCAATTTCAGCAGTTGTCATCTGATTGCTATTGTGGACAATAAATATTCCCTTGCCGCTATCGCCGCTTCTAGGTTTGACAATCACATCACAATGTTTCCGAAAAAAAACATAGATTTGCTCTCGTTTTGTTTGACACAATTGAATCCAATCCCGTCCAATAAACTGCGAATAAGTTTTATTGAATTCATCTTTGTTAATATATAAATGATAATAAGCCTCGTCGTTGAGCTTTTTGTAGGCTTTTAAATTTGACCCAGTCGTGATGAATGTCTTCTGGTTTTTGATTGTACGTTGAGCAAATTTTAAATTATAGTATTCTTGGAAAGTACACCCTGTTACAACCACGCTCAGTACCATCCTCAACCATACAAGAAAAAGCGGTTTCTTTTCTTCCTTAGCAATCAATCGTGGAATAGTTAAATCATAATGACGCTTTCCTCCAGTTTTAAGGCAATACAATTCCCTAACAATAATACTTCGGCAAAAATCAAAATACATATCCTGGTCTCCTTATTCTTTCGAGAAAATAGAATCGCCTCACAGTTCCCTCGTTACATACCCTATAGCATCCAAAAAGCCTTGCGCCATTTGCTGAACCGTTCTGTGTTTCATATAGTGCTGTTTTGCTTTTTCTCCCAACAAAATATATTTCGCAGGGTTTTGCTGTGATTCAAGAATTACACTCGGAAGCTCATTGAAGTCATTTAATAGTATCCCATTTTCATTGTGAGAGATATTGAAGATTTCTCCTCCAGTTATAGCATCCTTGTGGGTTATATACGGCACTCCATACCCCATAGATTTCAAAACCGACAGTCCTGCCTGATCAGGTGATATACATGCAATAGCTCTTGCAAAATAGTTTGCTAAATTTTCATCTTCAAAAATGGCTCCGGTTAAGAAAATCTTCTTTTTCAACCCATTTTGTTCAATCCATCGTTCAACTGTTTCTCGCTCACTACCGTCTCCAACTATAAACAAGTTGTATATTTCAGGATTTATTTTATACGCCTGCAAATAGGACTCCAGCAATATGTCAATCTTCTTTTGCTTGTACAACGAACCCACAAACAACAGTATATCTTTTTTTTGAGTTGCTATCGGTTGCACATACACCGTATTATTTGCTACAAACATTTTTTCTCGTGACATTCCTAATCGGCTATACTTTTCTACCGGATACTCAGAATAAAACAACATCGCATCCGCATTTTCTATGCGTTTACGCCGTCTACCTATATCATCCTGATTCTGATCAAAGCGCTCATTATAGCCCGCAGACACACCAATTCCCCAAAAAATTATTTTGTATTTTCTGGGAAGTCGATGTAGCCATCTAAAGTATAAATACGAATTGTCATCCATACAGATAACTACATCATACTTTTGGGCTAACAAATATAGGTTCTTCATATGTACCCTATAGTGAAATTGCTTAACCGGTACATATAAAGGCTTAAAAACCGCATTTTCCGGTGCCTCACCATAGGAATAAACCACCGTCAGTTCCACATTCCTCGCTAACTCGTTATATATTGGTACACGATATTTAGGTATTGTCCCTTGTAAAAGTAGCACCTTTCTCATAGCTACGCTCAACCTTCTTATTACATATTTCCTTATACAAATTGCAATATTCATCAAATTTTTGATTTGCATCGAAGGCTTTCGCCCTTTGTAGACAAGCCTCTTTCGTATAAGGCATTAACTCATGAATTTTTTCAATCTGCTCTAGCAATCCAGGAAAATCATCACATTCAACAGCGCAACCGCAAGTCTCATCGATAATTTCCGGACTACCGCCCGTGCGGAATGTCAATACCGGCGTTCCGCATGCAAGAGCCTCCATATTCACTGTTGGATAATTCTCTTCGCGCGTAGGATTTACGAATAAATCTGCCGCAGTATAGATCTCCGCCAATTCTTGCTGATTTTGTGTGCGGTGTATAGAAATTATGTTCTTGGGCAAGTTTTCGTCCACCTTTGCATCAGTACCAAGCAATACAATTTGATAGCCCTCGTTCAGATGTTCTGCTAATTTCAGAAATACATCGAGGCCCTTTCTTTCGCCCCATCCAAATGCAACACCTAAAATCACGAACTTACTTTCACAAGCATATTTCTGTCTGAAATTACTTTCAGTCGGCCTAAAAACAGCAAGATCAATTCCATTGTTAATAACTCGAATGTCTGCATCTTTTAACATAGAGCGCTTTGCTAAATCTGCAAGCCATTGAGATGGCGTTATCAGTGTTAAGTTTTGAATACCTTCATACCATTTCTTTTTCTTGTGCCACATACTTGTACTACAATCAGTCAGGCTTTGGGGATATTCCTTCAATTGTGGACAATCATAGCAGCCTTTTTCCCAACGAACACACTTTACCATATCAAAGTACGGACATTTTCCTGTAAAAGACCAGCAATCATGCAAAGTCCATACTATTGGTAAATTCTGCTTCTTGATATAGTGGAATAACATTGGTAAATTCAAAAAGGCAGCATGCAAATTGTGCAAATGTATTAGATCCGGCTTAAAAGTCTTTATCTCTCGTAACAACTTGTATGTGCTGTAATAAGAATAACAGCCATACTTTCCGGTAATCCGAGACAGCAAATAGTGTAAATTATTACCAACAAAGGAACCATAATATTTATGGCCCTCTGGTGCTGTAGGCATTGGTTTATACCGTTTTGTTTGCTGTCTGGTAGAATAGGTTATGGTGTGCACACCTTGCTTGTTTGCCACTTTTGCAATTTGTAACATGATTTTTCCGGTACTTCCGAAATCAACCATATTGATTTGTACTATCTTCATTTTTTGTAACACCCCTACTCTTTTGGCGAATCGTATTCATACATATACCCAGAAGCAGATATAACCCAGGTTCCTTGTTAAGATAGCTTCCTGAAAACATCATCTTAATCACACCGATTGAAATCAACGCGCACATAAACACCTTGCTTTCCCTATCTGCATATCTTAGCGCCTTAAGTATAACTGCCAGCAGCGCAACAATAATCACAAAACCCAAAACAAAGCCATAATCCACCAGGAGTTCTATCACTAAATTGTGCACATATCCTCCCCGCAATAATATCCTGTCTCCATATAAACCATAACCAATTATCCCAATTTGACTTGATGCCTTCTCAAGAATAGCTCCCCGGCCAGAATCATCAAAGAATGATTCCTCCGCTAACAGGCTAACTGTTCGACTTGGGATTTTTAGCGTATCTAATAATGCAACCAGCCCTTGTAGAATTCTCCCCCAAAAAGCAGCTACCACAATACACATTATAATAGAAAGAGTAATTGTAAAAAACTTCTTTTTAAATGTAATATCATCTGCAACCAAAATAAAAATTGCCAAGGAAATCAGCAAACCAAGCAACGCGCCTCTACATCCAGCAATCAAAACCAGTAGCATACCAATAACAGAGATCACCGTGGTCTTCCAATTCCGAGACTGAATATTCTGTATAGTCAAGAAGACTGTAGGCATTAAAATGTTATAGGAGAAGGTCATATACTCCGGAATGGTTTCCTGACTCAAAGCAACAATATACTGTAAAAGAGCCAGAATAATTGTCATCACAGAAAACCGCTTAAACATTTGGCTAAACATTTGCATATCCCATAGCCTATCCGACAATAGAAATGCAGAAAACGAATATAACCAAAACACATATGCAGGATTATATAAAATATCGCTCCCGCGTGTCCACATATATTTCGCAGCGTCCCGATTGATCAAAGAGGTCATCAAAAAACTTACCATTATGAAAGCGGTTATTAAAAGCCTCCCAAGAGAGAGCTTTCCAATTGTTTTAAAAATTGCTAGCAGCAGCGAAGTAAAAAACACTCCATATACTATAGGTGATGCTAAATTTGAGATAAACGGGATTCTCCAAACACGTGCCAAATTCGTAACCGCGTAAGAAATTGCGGGGAAGCAAATTAAGCAGCTCAAAGTAAAGCACAGTATTTTTTGGTTATTTTTCTTGCCTATCATGTTTATCTCCTCATTTATCAAGACTTACTTCTAGAATCTCTATCAGGATTGTGGCAATATTCTCACTGCTGTACTTTGGAAAAAGCTTGTCAATTTCTTGACGAGAAATTGTCCTGGCGCCAGTTGTCTTCAAAAAATCTTGTAAAGCTGCAACAGCTTCCTTTGCAGGCAGACTGCGACTTAACTGCAAAGTGATCGGGCTTTGCGCCAAAACATTATCAAACTGGCCTTCGTAGTAGATATTCAGGATCGGTTTGCCAGTGGCAATGTATTCAAACGTCTTGCTGGGCTTAAACTCCGATGTATTATTGCCCACATTTACCAGCGCATCCGCCTGGGTGTAGATTCTTTGGATCTCCTCCACCGATACCGGTGCATGGCGGACGATCTTTCCACCGGAACGGCGGACATAGTCGTCGATTACGCCGTCGCAGTCGCTTTGACAGTACAGATGCAACACGCAGTTCTCATCCATTTCCAGTGCCAATTGCAGCAGATATTCCGGGTTGCGGATAGTCTTATAAAACCGACCGGCATAAACAAGGTTGGTTTTATCCTTTTCAAAATATTGCTCACCCTCTGCACGTTGGGGTGTGAGGGGCATTAGATACGGCAATGGTTCGCACTTTTCCGCAAAAGTAGCATACAGCGCCGGGGAGTTATCATAGATCTCCTCGGACAGCAACACATGATCACTTTGTGCCAAAATATCCGATTCAAAAGCCTGCGCCTTTGCCGCGCCCTTATTCTGCGCCCCATAGGAATCCACGGTATAGGTGACCCAATGGACCTGTGGGTTCTTCTTGCGAAAGTGACTTGCTGCTACATGGGCTGCCATCGGCGCACCCACCGAGAAAATCACATCGATCGGGCGTTGCGCATCGATGGCTTCCAATTGTTTCCGGGCGGCTTTTACATAGCTATACAGATTGTTGGGCTGGGTAAACCACTGCCGCAAATGTACCGGGATCTTGAAAAAATTCTGCAGAAAACGAGGCGCTTTTTTTTTCAGTCGGTGCTGAAAGATAGTATACCAACCGGCAGCCGGATACACCTGCTTGCCGTTGTAGTCGTACTGCACCCGGTCCGTATCTGCCAGACAGATCACCGAAATATCAAATTGATCCTTCAGCAGGTCAACATACGCTTCCGCACAATTACCTGTGGGAGATGGCGTGGGATAAAACATACCCACAATCATAACCAAATGTTTTTTCATACTCGTAACACCTTAACATAACATACCCAATGGACAACCAAACTGCTGCCATATGCCTTTTCCGGCCAGGCTTTACCTGGGAACAAAGCTTCTTGTCTTGCTTTCGGTACAACCGGAAATGTTGCCCTTTCTCGGGCTCTGCCAGCCTCGTTCTACGGCTCAACATGCTGCAACAACCAGTAGGGTCATCGTTGTTAATTTTTTAAAAGTCTTTTAGCAGCTGCCACATGCGGTTGGCAAAACCATCATATATTTGCGCACCCCAATTCTGAGGTAGTTCCAGCATATCCTCCAAATAGAACAAAATATCTTCCATCAAAATAATCGCTTTAATCACAGTTATTTCATCCTGTGTACGCACTTTCTGGGGATCGCAACTATAAATATCTTTCGGCAGTTCTTCTGACAAAAAATCCTGCCAGCCATAGGCGCGGCGCAAAGAATACATTAGCACCGCACTGTCATACCACACACTGCGACGTCCAGCAGTCTCCCAATCGTAAATCCAGGTCTTTCCAGCTTCATCCACCCAGATGTTGCCGCTCTGGAGATCTCCGTGGCCTATACAGGTGGGGATCGGCATTGGATGAGACTTGATCCTATCCATAGCCGTTTGGGCCATTTGCATAGTCTGCTTGCCGTAGGCTATATGCTTTCTGTGCTCCGCTTCCTCCAAAAGCTCTGTTATCCGGGTCAGTAAGCCTTGCGCATAGCCGGAAGATTCTTCATATGCGATGGTATCCGCTGCCAACTGGCCAATACAGATTATGGTTTCCTGCATAGACTTTTGGTATTGGGTTTCATTCGTCACTCGGGCCAGCGGATGGCCGGTTAAAATTATTTCCCGGAACCACCTGTCGCCATGCTCCAGCAACGGCAATACAAAATCATAGCGATACTGCTTGCGAAATGCCAGCTGATTTACAAAGTACTTACTGGTAAAGCCGCTTTTGATAATACAATCTACCGTCATAGCATCGTAGTCAAAAAACCGGATGGAACGGTTTTGGGGGCTGATAAAGGTATTTTTACCCAGCGTCCCGCCCACCAGGTAGGCATTCTGCTGTTTGCCCACCTGAGGAAATGTACTCATAATCAAAGCCGCAGCCTTACCAACCAAAAATTTCAGCTTGCTGCCACGGACATTGAACTCCGCCAGCATAAATTTTCGCAGACCGGACGGAGCTGGGAAACGGGAGATAAAGCCAAGCATCCCATTGACAATCAGCTTTTCACTGCCGTCCGTTTTTTTATAAGAAAATGCAACTTCCCGGTTATGTACCAGATGGAAATATTCCGTTACTGTGTCTGCGAGAATCTTGTAAAAGTCCTCACGCAACAGCATATCTGACAATCTCATTTTTTTACTCCTACCGTTTCCAAAACCTTCTGATGCAGATTATCAATGGTGTCCATACCGTTCATCACATGTGTCCAACAGTTCTTTTTCACGCACTTCAGATAGGTTGCAATCTTTTTTTCTTTGATGGCAATATCCTCGATGCCAGCAGCATTCTTCTGATGGTCCCTGGCCAAAGATACCTCTGCCGGAATTACAAACACAAAGGACACTTTTGGTGTGGGCGCCAGGAACTTGATGATTTTCCAGAGCCAGGATTTATCTACATCCACACAGGGAAAATCCTGTTGCAGTTCCACATAGGTATCCCACAGATAGCGATCACAGATCAATATCCTATTAAATACGCCCAGAATCCGGTAATAAACACCCCAATACCAGCACAGATCCAGCATAGATGCCACATACAGCAGCTTTTGCTTTTGGGGACTTTGAAACACATTTTTTCGGTATTCTTTTTTCTCCTGCTCATCCATGTGCTTGTCCCGGCGGACAATTTCTTTCAAAAGCACTACACCGGGTGTTCCACGCGCTTTGCTCCACACCTTTTTCACGCCCAACTTGTGGGCCTTGCAGTAGTTATATAGCAGATCAATCTGGGTGGTTTTTCCGGCACTGTCAATGCCGCTGAAAGATACAATCATCACAATCCCTCAAAACTTTCTCATAATCAGATAGCCTGCAGTTTTTGATATCAGCAAGCAGTTAGCCACCATTCGCACCAACAAGCCTCCGTTTTTTGCCTGAGCCTGGATATATGGCTTGCACTTTGCCTGTTGATATAGCTGACAAAAGGTTTTTCTGTCCATCATCTTTGTAGCACCGTGAAGGACAGACAAGTATGTACGCATAGCCAGTTGTTTCTTCACACCGGGACAAAGTTGCTCCTCTACATCCTCCAGCAACCGCTGAAGTCCTTCAAAGCATGTTGCGATCTTTGTAATACCCGAGGCCGTCATCGTAGAGCCTGCATGTAAAATATAATTATACAGTCTTTTGTAGCTGTGGCAAATTAAATTCCGGTTATACGCCAAGCATCTCCAAATGAATTGTACATCTTCCGAATACCGTACAGCTTCATCAAATCGGATATTTCTATCTTCCAAAAAACTACGCCGTAGCAACAAAGTAGGCAGCAAAAATCGCAGCATTCTGTTTAAAAACATCTCCTGCGCTTGAGACCAAACGAAAAGTTCTACGTCTGTCCCATCTGTTGCAAATGTTTGCCAACTATTTTCGTCTACTACCGAGAATCCACAGGAATATATATCTAGATTCGGATGATACCGCATCATATCCGCAAATTCCTGCAAAAAATCCGGAGACAACACATCATCCGAGTCCACCATAATCACATATTCGCCCGTAGCCATCGCCAGTCCAGCATTTCGTGCGGCCGATACTCCTCGATTTTCTGTATGAGCAATCCGGTAAGAAACTGTACCGTCTGCTTTCAACAAATCTTCCGCAATCTGTGCGGAAGAATCCGGCGAACCATCGTCAACCAAAATCACTTCGAAATCCCGATAGTTTTGCCCCATAACCGAGCAGATACATGCGCTTATGTACTTTTCTACACGGTATATCGGTATAATTACGGAAATCACAATCTCTTCTCCCTTTTTGGCATAGTTTGATTCAGCGCAATTTAAACAGATGTTTTACATACCCCAAAATGCCGATCTGATATTTTCCTTTGATCCAGGCATAAGGAGGGAATACAATTGACAGCAAGCCTTGCAATGCACTTCTATCGTTGGTATACATCTCAACTAGCACTCTATCCAGCTTTCCTGGGGACTCATTGAGGATGTTTTCTTTTTCGTCATAAACCACACGCAACAACTTATCCATTTGCTTTCTATTGGCAATTGCAAAAACATCCTCCGGAATATCCACATCCACGAGCTTATGGGACAAATAGGCCGCTGTGGCGATTTTTACACAGTTTTTGTCCCGCTTTGCCCAGCGTATGACGGTTTCCCAATCGACGGGTTGCTGCGCTGCATTGGCGATATCGTAATACAGACGAATATCCGGTTCGCGGCAGAAGCCATGCACAGCAATGTGCATCAAGCACACATACATAAGTCCTTCGGGAGAAGGAAGACGAACACAGGTATCCCGGTAATACATAGCCCGATCCCAATCAATAAAATCACCCTTTGCAGAAAATCTAGGCAGATTGAGCCGAGTAGTAACATCCCAATTAACTCCAAGATAAAAACCTTCCGGGAAGGTGTCCTTATCGATTCGGGTAGAAATCAAAATATTGCCCGCTTTATGTTCCTGAATTTTGTATCCTGCATTCAGCAATACTTCGTAAAGCTTCTCTTGTTGTTGCGGGTCAACATATTCATCCACATCACCCGAACCAAAAACAGAAATATCTTTTCCAGAGGCCAAAAGAGCGCCGAAATTCTCCACGACAGCAATCCTGTCAATACCGTTTTGTGCCAACAGACAATACATTTCATCCAGGCACTCCACAATTCGTTGATTGCGTTGCGTATAGAAGGCAAGCTGCTGGGCCCAAAAGTCGCGATCAATATCCAGCTTGCACATCAGATTAGCAATACCGGGAAGCACTTTTCTTGCCTTTGCTGCCTCAAATATCTGTTCTTTTCCATCTTCAGCATAAATTTCTTTGATCCTTTCAATTCTATCCGCAGACAATTCCTTATAGGTAAAGGCCGCACGGTAAAGATGCCAATATTTCGGTTTCTGCACCATATGTGTTCACCTCGTCATTTGTTTTCCATCATTATTTGGTAACAGTGTGCTGCTGTGAAGTTTTGCTCCAGATAGGTTCTGGCAGCGGCTCCCATGGCCACCTGATCCGCATGATTCATTTTCTCTACGCAGGCTGTAAATTCTGCTGGGTCAGTGCTTTCGCACCACAGTCCATAGCCGTTTTCGTAAGCATCTGTGCCCACATCCGTATTCCGGTCTGTGCAGGCGATTACTGGTATGCCGTACTCCATATAAGTAAGAATCCTCGAAGGGTAGTTAGGAATAGTGAAACGTTTATCCAAAAACAGAAGTCCTACATCGCAGCCCCGGACCAGAACATCATACTCCGCCTTCGGCAGAAAAGAAATCAGTTGCATGTTGACAGGTCGATGCTCTGCAAAAAAGCGCTCCAATAAACAAAACTCACTACCGCTGCCGCAAATGATGAAGTAGCGATCATTTCTATTCTGATTTTGCTTAAGGCACTCCACCAAATGATCAATGGCCTGAGGTTTGCCCAAGTTACCTCCAAACAAATATACAGTGGCTTCCGGAGGGATTGCATATTTCTCGCGGAGAGCCTGCTTTTCCGCTTCACGGGAAGTAACCGGACTTGGAAGGATGCCGTTGGGGCATATTTGAATCTTTTCGGTCGGAATCTGCAGATGGTTCTTCTTCAAAAATTCCACATTGGCCTGGCTCATACAGCCTATTCGGTCCGACTGCTGATAGAGCATCCGCTCTTTCGCAGTAAAGTAAGCATAAATGGGGTTCTTCCGGGAGAACATTCCCAAGTCCACCGCATTCTGAGGGAAAATGTCCTTCAGCATCAGGTAAGTAGGACAACCAAATAACTTTTTCAGTTTCTTTACCGGTCCGGCCAGGGTAATTGGGGGCGTGGAATACAGCATCAGGCCAAATTCCATCTTGCCAAGATATTTTTTCACCGCCCGGTAATACTGACCGCTGAGCATAACAAGGCTGACACCCTTTTCGATCAAGCCTACACCAAATGTATTGCCGACCTGCACTTTCAGAATCCCATAGTCCTCATATTCCACAAGCTCTGTTTTCTCCCCCAGCTTTTTCTCTCTGGGGGTAACAATATAGGGCCGGTGTCCGTGACGTATAAATTCCAGCATCAGGTCGGAGTAGATATTATGCATATCTACTACGGTGAAAGGATTCATTGTTAAAAACAAAATGTTCATATGCTCCTCCCTTATACCCGGTACAGGGGAAAATAGGGAGATTCCCGGTCAAAATCAGGCTCTTCTGCGGCGCGCAATTCCACAAACCGGTCATACGTCTCCTGATTTAGAATGGTTCTGCCTACATAGAACGGCACATCCGGGGTCTTAGTAAAGCTGCGCTTATAGCGATAGATACCATCATCTTTGTGGTAGCCACCACCCAGCACAAAACACTTTTTTCCTGTTTCGTTACACCACTTAACGATGGCATCCTTCAGGAAGTCGTTGGGCCGCATAGAATAATATTCCTCATTGGTACCGCCCAGGAAGGAATAGGCATAATCTTCAGAACAAAGCACCAGTTCGGTAGAAATAACTTTTCCGTCCTTCATCACATGAAAATACATATAGTTTTCTGGCAACAGCCGGGCAATGTTCTCAAAGTAAGAGCGCTTGAAATAATAGTAATCCGTAGCTTGGTTTCGGTCCATAGTGGCATAATAAATTTCCAGGAATTCATCCAAATGGTTTAGATTCTGCTCAATGCATATCTCCAGGCCATTGTTGAGAGCTTTTTTAACATTTTTCCGAACCTTATGTTCATATTTCATCCAAATGTCATCGTACTGGCCAGTAGTATCCACTACCACATTGTCCAGCACATTGGCAGTTTCTCCATAGTAGCACTCGCGAATATCCACATTGTCAAACAAATGGAAGCGGATAAACTCGCAAACAATATTATGCTCCAGACAATAAGCAGCAAACGCCGTTTGATAGGCCTCCATCAACTTCTCTTTGTCGGTATATGAGAGAACCAATGTACCGCCGTAACCGTAGGGTGTGACGATATCAAACCATTTCTTGCCATTCAGTTCCCATTTTACCGGGCGCAAAATAAATGTGTTCTGTATCTCGCCATAGGGGCAAGAAAAGTAGAAGGTTTCGCTCTTACCATCAATTTCTTCATAAACCTTGGCATAATTGGGATCAAAATAAAGATCAGCCATCGTTTAAACGCTCCTCATAATAGTAATTGCCCTTTTCATATCCTCCAGACTATAACGCTGGTCACACACCAAGGACAACTCTTTGTTATAAATCTCGTCGGATCTGGGACTGGTTCTGTGCAAGTCGCTTAACGGCCAATGGATAGGCAGGTAGACCCGGTTTTCGATAAGCCACTGGCGCAGGTCTGCCCGGATCTGGGGGACTACCGCCAAAGGCACGAACAGCGGGCAATCACCATCCCGCACTTGTCGGTAGGGACTATGAACTCCGAGGGATGCCATTTGGTTGATTTTCTCAATAGCAAAGGCGGCGTTTTCTCTGCGCTTTTGCCGGATGTATTCCACATTCACCGTCTTCAGGATCTCCAGGGACTGGGCATCAGGGCCATAGCCTACATAGTCCGTTTCCAGGCTTTTCTCTGCCTGGGAAAAGGCATTGAGAAATCGCTGCTTGTCCACTGGTGCACCTGCCATAAACTGCCGTTTGTCTGTAAATGCAGCATTTCTTTTTTCTGAATAGGCAACATTTTGCACTAATACAGGAAAACCCGTCCAGCTGTCTCGCTTTGCGCAAAAACCGGCATTGACACCGAACCATTTGCGGAAGCTACCAAACACATAATCATAATGACTATAATCCACATTCTCGCAAAACAGAGAATGAGTGGCATCATAAATGACCAATTTCCCGTTTGCCTTTTGACTTTGAGCAATGGCGGTTGTTCCCTCATTGATAAAGCCAAAGTAGTCCATCAAGAAGACAAGATCGCAGGTATGCTCCCGGTCAAAATCCATTTCGATGCCGGTGTCTGTAAAGAACACATCGTAGAAAACCACTTGGATTCCCTTTGCTACAAAAGGTTCGATCATAGTATGGCAGCAATACGACGGCAAATAGGCTTTGCGAATCGTCCGCTCTTGCATTGCATCCCGGAGCAGCAACTCCAGGGCCGTTCTGCCGCAGAGGGCATAGTGAGCATCCATTCCGGCAGGCAAAAGTTCTGCTACGCCAGTGCCGTCCAAGGGGGTACATCCTACCCAGAATTCACTTCCGATTTCAGTCATCTTTTGCCCCCTCTTTTTTTAGAAATTTACGCTTCGTATACGACTTTTACCAACTCATTAATATGTGGTAAATACTTCTGTTTTTCCTCATCCGTACTGAAACGGAACAATATGTTT
>JAGBVD010000116.1 GCA_017630495.1 Oscillospiraceae bacterium | reverse complement strand
TGTGGGTCCACCTGTTCCCATCCCGAACACAGAAGTTAAGCACATATACGCCGACAATACTTGGCGGGTGACTGCCCGGGAAGATAGGTAACGCGAACACAAGAGAGTCAGGAGAAATCCTGGCTCTCATTTTTTATAGCAACACAAAAAAGAGGTAGACACAACCGTGTCTACCTCTTTTGCTATTTGGTTGATTATCTCTGGATCCTGCCGGAGCCGTCGCCGCCGGCCAGCTTTTCCACTTCTGCAACGGTAACCATATTATAGTCGCCTTCTACAGAATGCTTCAGCGCGGAAGCTGCAACAGCAAATTCCACAGCAGCCTGGGTGTCCTTGCCGGAAAGTACGGAGTAGATCAGACCGCCGCCGAAGGAATCACCGCCGCCAACACGGTCAATGATGTGCAGATTATACTTCTTGGAGAAGCAATATTCGTTCTTTGCAACATTGTACAGCATTGCGCTCCAGCCGTTATCAAAAGCACTGTGGCTCTCGCGCAGGGTGATGGCAACCATTTCAAAGCCGAACTTATCAGCCAGCTGCTTTGCAACGGACTTGTAACCCTCGTGATTCAGTTCGCCGGCGTAGATGTCAGTTGCTTCGGCTTCGATGCCGAATACATCCTTCGCATCCTCTTCGTTGGAGATGCAGACATCCACATACTGGCACAGCTCGGTCATTGCTTCTCTTGCTTCAGCGCGTGTCCAAAGCTTACCACGGTAGTTCAGATCACAGGAGATCTTGATGCCCCGGGCCTTTGCCGCCTTGCAGGCCTGCTTGCAGATCTCGACCATATTGCCGCCCAGTGCCGGGGTGATGCCGGTGAAATGGAACCACTGTGCGCCTTCAAAGATCTCGTCCCAATTGAAGTCTTCGGGGCGGGAGAGGGCAATCGCAGAATTGGCACGGTCATAGATGCAAACGCTGCCGCGCTGGGAAGCACCCTTCTCGTTGAAATAGATACCAACACGATCACCACCGCGGACGATCTTGGTGGTGTCTACGCCGTAGCGACGCAGGGAGTTGACAGCAGCCTGACCGATTGCGTGGCTGGGCAGCTTGGTAACAAAGGATGCGTCCATACCGTAGTTTGCCAGAGAGACGGCCACATTGGCTTCGCCACCGCCGAAGGTGAACTCCACATGGTCGCACTGGACAAAACGCTCGTAGTTATAGGGCTGCAAACGGAGCATCAGCTCACCAAAAGTAACAATTTTAGCCATTTCTTATCTCCTTACACGCCGGAATAGGCGGCGAAACCTGCATCTACCGGCAGAACAACACCGGTAATAGCAGAAGCGGACTTATCATCACAAAGGAACAGTGTGGCGCCGATCAGTTCGTCAGCATCCACGAAGCGGGCAGTGGGTGTGCCATTCAGGATCTTGGCGCTGCGGGCAGTGGGTGTGCCGTCTTCGTTAAACAGCAGAGCCTTGTTCTGGGCAGAAACCAGGAAGCCGGGGGCAATGGCATTGCAACGGATGCCGGTGCCTGCAAAGTGAGTGGCCAGCCACTGAGTGAAATTGGAAATACCGGCTTTTGCAGCGGAGTATGCAGGAATCTTGGTCAGGGGAGTATAAGCGTTCATAGAGGAGATGTTCAGAATCACACCGCTCTTTTTGCTGACCATATCCTTTGCAAATGCCTGAGTGGGCAGCAGAGTGCCCTGGAAATTCAGCTTAAACACGAAATCAACACCGGCAGGATCCAAATCGAAGAAGCTCTTGCCGCCTTCCTTTGCCTCGTGCTGGTATTCGTTGTCGGTAGTTGCCCGGGGGTTATTGCCGCCGGCACCGTTGACCAGAATATTGCAGGGGCCCAAATCACGAAGAACAGCCTGATGGACCTGCTCCAAAGCTTCCGGCTCCAGGACATTTGCCTTATAGCCTTCGGCAATGCAGCCTTCGGCCTTCAGTTCGTCCGCCAGCTTCTTGACAGCATCTTCGTTTAAGTCCAGGCAAGCAACCTTTGCGCCGGAGCGGGCAAAAGCGCTGGCCATAGCGCCACAGATCAAGCCACCGGCACCGGTAACGACTACGACCTTGCCGGTATAATCAACGTTCAAGGGAAGATTTTTCATAATAATACCTCCAATTATTTACCATTTAATTTGTCCAGCATATCCCAGACACCCATCATATACATAATACCCAAGGCCCGGTCGTACAAACCGTATCCGGGACGGACAGTGCCGGGGCCTTCACCCCATAAATGGCGGCCGTGGTCGGGTCGAATATAGCCTTCATAACCACAATCGTGGTAGGCCTTCAGAATGTCCAGAATGCCGGTGTCGCCATCACAATCCCGGTGGCTGGCTTCGGAGAAGTCACCGTTGGGGAAATGCTTGACATTGCGGATATGGGCAAAAGCGATGCGATCGCAATGCTTTCTGACGATGCTTGCTACATTGTTGTTGGGATCAGCATTCAAAGAGCCGGAGCAAAGGGTCAGACAGTTGCAGGGGTGGTCGACCATCTTCAGGAAACGGTCGATGTTCTCCTCATTGATCAGCAGTCGGGGCAGACCGAAGATGTCCCAGGGAGGATCGTCCATATGGATGGCCATTTTGATACCGGTTTCTTCACAAGTAGGCATCAAAGCCTCCAGGAAGTATTTCAGGTTGGCCCAAAGCTTTTCGTGATCAACATCCTTGTAGGCCTTGAACAGCTCGTCCAGCTTTGCCATTCTTTCAGGCTCCCAACCGGGGAAGGACATATTATATTTTTCGGTAAAGTCCAGTATGTATTTTGCCATTGCATTGTAGTCATCCTGGATCATACCTTTTTCATAGAACAGGGCAGTAGAGCCGTCGCCAACTTCGTGGAACAGATTGGAACGGGTCCAGTCGAAGATGGGCATAAAGTTATAGCAGATGACTTTTACACCGAATTTTGCAAGGTTACGCATGGTGATCTTGTAATTTTCAATGTACTGATCCCGTGTGGGAAGACCAATCTTGATGTCATCGTGGACATTGACGGATTCAACCACATCAATATTGAAACCGTACTTTTCGCATTGGGCTTGTACCTCGGCAATCTCGGATTCCTCCCAGATTTCACCGGGCATTTTGTGGTGCAAGGCCCAGACAATGCTGGTTACACCGGGGATCTGCTTAATGTCGCTGAGCTTGATGTTGTCATTGCCTTCGCCATACCAGCGAAAACCCATTTGCATTGGCATATGCTATCCCTCCGTATATTGTTTCAAATTATGGCAATTTTAGTTTATCACAAATAAATGCAATATAAATTGTATTATTTGCTTGAAATATTGCTAAAGTTGCTATATACTGATAGTGAGGTGAGAAATATGCGTGAACGCTCACAAAATTTTGATCCCCGGCAGATAATGCAACGGGAAAACTTTGAGATTTTTCATTACAGAGAGCCCCGCTCCGGCAACGTAGAGGTACATCATCACGATTTTTATGAGGTGTATTTTTTGATTGGAGGAGAGCTTGCTTATTGGGTGGAAGGCCGTATTGTTCGACTGGCGCCCGGTGATCTGCTTTTTATCAATCCTATGGAATTGCACAGACCGATGCCGGACCCGGAGCATCCTATGTGCGAGCGATTCGTTTTGTGGATCAACAAAGCTTTTTTGGAGGGACTGTCTACCCCGCAGATCAAAATGAACCGCTGTTTTGATACCAATGTTCCAAACCACAGCCATGTGATCCGCACCGGCGGTGGCGAAC
>JAGBVD010000115.1 GCA_017630495.1 Oscillospiraceae bacterium | reverse complement strand
TATTTTATTTTTTTGTGGTAGAATTAGGCAGGTATTCTGTGTAATGTTGTAAATAACGCAGCACACCATTGAAAAGTATTGTAAACAAAGGAGTTTTAAAATATATGAAATTAGGTATCGTGGGACTCCCCAATGTGGGAAAATCCACTCTGTTTAACGCCATCACCAATGCCGGTGTACCGGCGGACAACTATGCCTTCTGTACCATTGACCCTAATGTGGGTGTGGTGAGTGTGCCCGATGAACGGCTTAATTGGCTGGCAGAACTCCACAACCCCAAAAAGCTCACCCCTGCAGTGATCGAATTTGTAGATATCGCAGGTCTGGTAAAGGGTGCTTCCAAAGGCGAGGGTCTGGGTAACAAGTTCCTGAGTAATATCCGCACCACCGCTGCCATTGTTCACGTGGTTCGTTGCTTTGAGGACACCAACGTCACGCACGGAGAAGGCAGCACCGATCCTTTGCGGGATATCGACATCATCAACCTGGAGCTGGTGATGGCGGATATGGAAATGGTGGAGCGGCGCATTGACAAGGCCCAAAAGGCTATGAAGGGCGGCGATAAGAAGTTTGCCCGGGAAGCAGAGTTGTTTGCCGAACTGCTCAAGCACCTGAATGAAGGCAAGCTGGCTCGCACCTTTGACGGCAGCGAAGATGATATGGCCCTCATCGGCACCTCCGACCTGCTGACCCTGAAAAAGACCATTTATGTAGGCAATCTGGCAGAAAGTGAAATTAACGAGCCGGAAAACAATCGCCACTATATGGCGGTCAAGGCTTTGGCTGACGAAGAAGGCAGCCAGCTGATCCCCATCTGTGCCAAGCTGGAGGCTGACATTGCCGAGCTGGACGACCCGGAAGAAAAGGCAATGTTTATGGAAGAATTGGGTGTCAACGAGTCCGGTCTGGACAAGCTGATCCGCAGCTCCTATGCCCTGCTGGGTCTGATCTCCTTCCTCACCGCAGGTAGCGACGAGTGCCGCGCCTGGACCATCAAGAAGGGTACAAAAGCGCCCCAGGCCGCCGGTAAGATCCACACCGACTTTGAGCGCGGCTTTATCCGGGCAGAGGTCATCGCCTTTGAGGATATGCAGGCTTGCGGCACAATGGCCAATGCCAAAGCAAAAGGCCTTGTCCGCAGCGAAGGCAAGGAATATGTAATGAAGGACGGCGACATCGTCAATTTCCTGTTCAATGTATAAAAGATATCCCCTTTGGAATTTCCAAAGGGGATATTTCTATGCTTTTAACTGCCAGAAGGCAACTGCGCTGGCGGCGGCCACATTCAGCGAGTCTACACCGTGAGCCATGGGAATCTTGACGGTGTAGTCGCAAGCAGCAACGGTAGATGCCGCAAGGCCGTCCCCTTCTGTGCCCAATACGATGGCCAACTTTTCGATTTCCGGCAACCGGGGATCATCAATGGAAATGGAATCCTCTGACAGCGCCATCGCAGCTGTTTGGAAGCCGTTTTCCTTCAATACATCTATCCAGTTCTCCGGCAGGAAGGTCCAGGGGATCTGAAACACCGTTCCCATACTCACCCTGGCACTGCGGCGATAAAGGGGATCGCTGCATCCGGGGGTCAGCAGCACCGCATCCATACCCAGCGCTGCCGCGCTGCGGAAGATCGCGCCAATGTTGGTAGGATTCATAACCTCCTCCAAAACCGCAACCCGTCGCGCATTTTTAAGAACGGCTTCCGGTTTGGGGAGCTTTGTGCGGCGCATCGCGCACAGAAGACCTCTTGTTAGCTGATAGCCGGTCAGCTGGGTCAGTACATCCATATCCGCTGTGTAAACCGGAACATCGCCGCAGCGGCGAATCACATCCAGCGACTCCCCTACCATTCTGCTGCGCTCCACCAATATAGAAACCGGTTGATACCCGGCATCCAGCGCTCTTTCGATCACTTTGGGACTTTC
>JAGBVD010000114.1 GCA_017630495.1 Oscillospiraceae bacterium | reverse complement strand
CTTCTTGAACTCGTCGACCAGGTAGTTCATCACTCTCTCGTCGAAATCGTCGCCGCCCAGACGGGTGTCGCCGTTGGTGGCCAGAACTTCCACGATGCCGTCACCGATCTCCAGAATGGAAACGTCGAAAGTACCGCCGCCCAGGTCATAAACCATGATCTTCTGGTCGTTGTCCTTGTCCAGACCATAAGCCAAAGCCGCTGCGGTAGGCTCGTTGATGATACGCTTGACCTCCAGGCCTGCGATCTTGCCTGCATCCTTGGTAGCCTGGCGCTGCGCGTCAGAGAAGTATGCAGGAACGGTGATGACCGCCTCGGTCACGCTCTGGCCCAAGTAAGCCTCGGCATCCGCCTTCAGCTTCTGCAGCACCATTGCGCTGATCTCCTGGGGAGTGTAGCCCTTGCCGTCAATATCCACATGGTAGTTCTCGCCCATATGACGCTTGATGGAAGCAACGGTGCGGTCTGCGTTGGTAACCGCCTGGCGCTTTGCCACCTGGCCTACCATACGCTCACCGGTCTTGGAAAATGCAACCACGGAAGGTGTGGTGCGGCCGCCCTCTGCGTTGGCGATAACAACAGGCTCGCCGCCTTCCAGAACTGCCACGCAGGAGTTTGTTGTACCTAAGTCAATACCAATAATCTTACCCATAATAAAATTCCTCCTAGAAATTAGTTTACTTTGTTAGTTGGCAACCTGGACCATCGCAAAGCGGATGATCTTGTCGCCCATTTTGAAACCCTTCTGGAACACCTGTGTGATGGTGTTTTCTGCGGCATCCGCATCTTCTGTGTGCATCACCGCGTTGTGCAGATTGGGGTCAAACACATCTCCGGTCTGGCCGTAGATCTCTACGCCCATGCCGTTGAGGATTCCCACCAGCTGGGTCATGGTCATTTCCACACCCTTTTTGTAGGCGACATCCTCGGTAGGCTGATTCAGCGCACGCTCCAAATTGTCGTACACCGGCAGCAGCTTTTCAATGGCATCGGCCTTACCGTTGCCGTAGGATTGCTCTTTTTCTTTCAAAGTGCGCTTGCGGTAGTTATCATAGTCTGCCGCCAAACGCAGGTAGCTGTCGTGTTCTTCGTTGTACTTTTCCTCAAAGGGGTTGACCGGTTCTTCTACCGGGGTTTCTACCGCTGTTTCAACGGTTTCCTCTGCCGGTGTCTGCTCCGGGTTCTGTTTCTTTTTTGCCACGATTATTCCTCCTCACGGCCTTCCGGCAGCTGGGCCTGTTCCGGCTTTGCAAACATTTTGGACAGGCTCTCTGCAAAGTAGCTCAAACGGGCCGTCACCTTGGCATAATCCATTCGGGTGGGGCCGACTACTCCTATCATTCCCTGTAAACCGTCGCCTATGTCAAACTTGGTCATCACCACAGAAGTATCTTTCAGCTCCTGGGCCACATTTTCCGGTCCGACCAAAACCTTTGTGCCGTTTGCGTTTTGCATCACCGCAGGCAGATTGGAAAGGGCCTCCTCGTCCAGAGAGGTCAGCACCCGTTGCGCTTTGTCCACATCCCGGTACTCCGGCTGACCCAGCAGCCGCATCTGTCCGGCCACTGCCATATTGGTGCTGCCCTGCTTTTGCAGGGTCTCCACGGTAAATTCCACAACCACCGGTACCAGGCTTGCTGCCGGGCCGGCATTGTCCATCACCCGCTCCATCAGTTCCGGGGTAAAGCCTTCCGGGGGAAGGTTTGTCATTGTGGTGTTCAGGACGGCAGAAAGCAGCTTCAAATCGCTTTCCGTTACACTTACCGGCAGGCGGATCAGCTTGTTGACAACCTCATCGCTGGTCAGCATTACTACCAAAATCACACTGCCCGGGCCGGCGGTGATCAGCTCAAAATGCTTGACCTCCGCGCCTCCAAACCGGGATGCCAGAGAAATGGCCGGCAGGTCGGTGGCCTGGGAGACGATCTTGGCCACCTTTTCCATCAGTTTATCCACACGCTGCATCTTTTCCTCGATGGCGGCGGTGATGGAGTTGGTCTCATCCATACTCAACCGGTAATCCTGCATCAGCTCATCCACATACAGCCGGTAGCCTGCCGCAGAGGGCACACGACCAGCGCTGGTGTGGGGCTGCTCCAGATAACCCATAGCGGTCAAGTCCGCCATTTCGTTACGGATGGTGGCAGAGGAGTAATTCATATCCGGCAGCTCGGTGATCGCCTTGGAGCCAACCGGCTCGGCGGTACGGATGTACAGGTCTACCACGCTGCGCAGAACTTTCTTTTTCCGTTCTGTCAATTCCATTGAATGTCCTCCTCTGATGGTTTAGCACTCTTTTTGTCTGAGTGCTAAGCACACTATACTATAGAGTGCTAAAATTGTCAAGACCCCCATTTATAAATAATTTTTGAACATTGCAAAAAAGTCCGCACCCGGTTGGGTGCGGACTTTTTTATGTAGCCATCAGTTCAGCTTTTTCATTTTCACGCCGGAGACTTCCTGTCCGGCTTTGCGCAAAAGCGCATACACACCAAGACCTGCAAACAGCAGACCCATAGCCATATTGCTCAAGGTGGCTGTCAGGTACTCGTTGTCCACAGCCAGCATAAACAGGATCGTGGAGGGAATATCCCCATAGGTCAGATCCAGCAGCTCGCCGCTGTCAATCATCTGGGCCAAAGTAATCGCATCTGCCGCCAGCGTTCCCACCAGAACGCCCAAAATAATCACAACGATCAAAATGGCGACCTTGCCTTTGCCCTGCTTACCCTTAAACAGGTTGTAGCCTTTATTGGCCAGCCAGCCGATGAGCAGACCCACAATAGATGCCACATACCCCCACATCAGCACCAGCGCCCAAACCACAGCGCCCAACGCCGCGCCAAGCAGCGCGCCTACAAAACCCTGGGCATAGGAGCCGGTGTCTTCCTCCTGCCGCTGCTGCTCGTTCTGGTCCAGCTGCGCCTGTACCCGGCCGGCGCAGGCTTCGTGCATACAATAGGCCACGCCGTCAATCAGATACCAAGCCTCTGTGGTCATTTGTGCGCCACACTCAGGGCAAATATTTGCCTTGGCAGCGCCGTGCTGTCCCAACAGCGGATAAAACCAGTCGATAAAGGCCCGCAGCTTTTTCATTGTGCCGGGGTTGTCCAGAAAAACAACGCTGATGGTTTTTGGGTGGATTATCAGCTCCTGCACCCGGTATTGCCGCTGCAGATCTGCTGCATTTATCTCCGCCTGCAGTCCATTGCGCTGCTCCGGGTCTGTAAACTGTGTTGCAATATCGATCCGCTTCCAGCCGCTGCCTTCGCAGAAGGTGGTGTTGTAGCCTCGGACATTTCCGTAGGCAACACCGCTGCCTACCTGCATACCCAGTTCCTTTGCCAGCTTCTTCAGTCCGCTTCCTATCATATCGTTTTCTCCTCTCTTTCTTACCTTATATTATATATCTTCTTTTTTCTCCGCATTTAGCGCATCCACCACGATCTCCTTGTAGGGATTGACGATGGCGGTGCGGTAGGTGTGGTAGATCACCATACCCGGCTTGCCGCCGGGTGCTTTTTTCACCTGCTTGACGGTGGTTACATCCACCGGGATGTTTTGGCCACCGGCGGTTTCGGCATAGTAGGCCGCCAGCTGGGCCGCCTGGGTCACCGTATCGTCCGGGGGTGTGGTGCCGCCGCAGGAAATGATCACATGGCTGCCGTGGACCTTGGATGCGTGGAGCCAGATATCGTCCTTTCGGGCCGCCTTGAAGGTCAGCTCCTCGTTTTGCCGGTTGTTTCTGCCTACATAAATACTGTAGCCGTCGGTGGATTCAAAGCGCATAGGCTGGCTCTTGGCCTGGCGCATCCGCTTTTTGTTTTCTCCCCGGATATAGCCGCCGCCTTGCAGCTCCTGGCGGATCTCCTCCAGTTCTGCATCACACTGGGCGCGGTTTAGTTCCTCCAGAACACTTTGCAGATAAGAAAGCTCCTGCCGTGCCAGCGTCATTTGTTTGGTCAGTTCTTTTTCGGCATTTTTCATCCGGTTATAATCTTTATAAAACTTGGCCGCGTTTTGCTGGGGAGAAAGGATGGGAGAAATGGGGATCTCCACCTGGGCCATATTTTCGTCGTAAAAGTCCTCTGCCAGCAAGCTGGTCTGGCCTTTGGTAATGCGGTGGATGTTGGCCGTAACAATATCGCCCAGCTGCCGCAGCCGCTCCCGGTCATAGGTGGCGGAAAGCTCCTTTTCCTGAAT
>JAGBVD010000113.1 GCA_017630495.1 Oscillospiraceae bacterium | reverse complement strand
CTTCCGTACCCGTGAGTTTGAGCAGATGGAATGCGAATTCTTCTGCCAGCCCGGCACAGACCTGGAGTGGTTTGCCTACTGGAAGGACTTCTGCAAGAACTGGCTGATTTCCCTGGGCATCAAGGAAGAGAGCCTGCGCCTGCGGGATCACGAGCCTGCAGAGCTGGCCTTCTATTCCCGGGCCACTACCGATATCGAGTATCAGTTCCCCTTCGGCTCCGGCTGGGGCGAGCTGTGGGGCATTGCTGACCGTACGGATTACGACCTGGGTCGCCACCAGGAGGCCTCCGGCAAGAAGCTGACCTATTTCGACCAGGAGCGCAACGAGCACTATATTCCTTATGTCATCGAGCCTTCTCTGGGTTGCGACCGTGTGGCGCTGGCCTTCCTGTGCGAAGCCTACGACGAAGAGGTGGTAGGTCAGGACAAAAACGGCAAGGACGATGTGCGTACCGTACTGCGCCTGCATCCGGCTCTGGCACCTTTCAAGGCTGCTGTCCTGCCTCTGTCCAAGAAGCTTTCTCCCAAGGCAGAAGAAATTTACCGGGAGCTGCGTAAGGACTTTATGGTGGACTTTGACGATGCCGGCTCTATCGGCAAGCGTTACCGCCGTGAAGACGAGATCGGCACACCCCTTTGCATCACTGTGGACTTCCAGACCGTGGGCGACGAGACCACCGAAGCTGACAACTGCGTCACTGTCCGTGACCGTGATACGATGGAGCAGGTCCGTGTGCCTATCAGCGAGCTGAAAAACTACATTGCCCAGAAATGCAACTTCTAAAAAATGTCAACCATTCCGACCTTTCCGGAATGGTTGATTTTTTTGTATCCTTGTGATATAATACGGGAAATTTCTTCCCAAAGGGGTGATACTGTGAGAATCTTTGAAAAATCTGGCAAGCTTGCCAATGTACTTTACGATGTCCGCGGCCCGGTGGTGGACGAAGCGGCGCGTATGGAAGAACAGGGCTTGGAAATCCTGAAACTGAACATCGGCAATCCGGCTCCCTTTGGCTTTAACGCACCGGAAGAAGTGATCCAGGATATGCGTCATAACATTCCTGCCTCCCAGGGTTATTCGGATTCCAGAGGTATCTTCTCTGCCCGGAAAGCAGTTATGCAGTACGCCCAGATCAAGAACATCCCCAATGTAACTATGAAGGATGTGTTCATTGGCAACGGCGCCAGTGAATTGATCCAGATGTCGCTGAACGCACTGCTCAACTCCGGTGACGAAGTGCTGGTGCCCAGCCCGGACTACCCGCTGTGGACCGCCTGCACTAATTTGGCCGGCGGTACTGCCGTGCATTACATCTGCGACGAGCAGTCTGAATGGTATCCCGACATTGCTGATATCAAGAGCAAGGTCACACCCAAGACCAAGGCAATCGTTGTCATCAATCCCAACAACCCCACCGGCGCGCTGTATCCCAGGGAGATTTTGGAGCAGATCGTCGATATCGCCCGGGAGCACGAGCTGATCATCTTCTCCGACGAGATGTATGACCGGTTGGTAATGGACGGTTTGCAGCATATTTCCACCGCTTCTTTGGCACCGGACCTGTTCTGTGTTACCTTCAGCGGCTTGAGCAAATCCCATATGGCTTGCGGCTTCCGTTCCGGCTGGATGATACTCTCCGGCAACAAGGAAATTGCCAAGGATTATATCGCTGGCTTGAATATGCTTTCCAATATGCGTCTTTGCTCCAATGTCCCCGGTCAGTCTATCATCCAGACGGCACTGGGCGGCTATCAAAGCGTTAATAATTATATTGTACCCGGCGGCCGTGTTTACGAGCAAAGAGAGTTTATTTACAAAGCCATTAATGACATTCCCGGCTTGAGCGCAGTTAAGCCCAAGGCTGCCTTCTACATTTTCCCCAAGATCGATGTGAAGAAATTCAACATTCTGGATGACCAGCAGTTCGCGCTGGATTTCCTGAAGGAAAAGCGGGTGCTGTTCGTTCCCGGCAGTGGCTTCAACTGGAAACAGCCGGACCACTTCCGTTTGGTCTATCTGCCCAGAATCGAAGTGCTGTCCGAGGCAATGGACAAGATGAAAGATTTCCTCTCCTATTACAAGCAAGGCGCAAAATAACAAATCAAACTCCTCCCGATATTTCGGGAGGAGTTTTTGTATAAATTCTGGAATTTGCGGTAACAATTCCTCCCAGGGAGGGATATTATGAAAGTACGGGACATTATGAGCAAGCCTGCGATCCATATCAGCCCTATCGAATCGGCAGAGGTGGCAGCCAGAACATTGACACATTATAATATAGGTGTCCTGCCGGTGTGCGGCAGCGACGGCAAGCTGTGCGGCCTGGTTACAGACCGGGATCTGGTTACCCGTTGTATGGCATCCGGGAAAACACCGGCCCAGACAACAGTCCGGGAAATTATGACCAATCAGATCACATCTGTCCAGCCGGATATGGAGGTAGGGGTGGCGGCTCACCTGATGGGCAGACAGCAGATCCGTCGACTGCCGGTGGTAGAAAACGGCAAGCTTTGCGGAATGGTAAGCCTGGGCGACCTGGCAAAAAGAGAAGAAAGCGTTATGGATGCGGCAGATGCGCTGACGGATATCACCAGCAATTTGTCGGATCGAAGCCTTTGGTGAAATTGCACAGAAAAGACCTTCTGGATTTGTCTTATTTGCCCAAATGCACAATCTTGAAAAAAACGCAAAAAAATGAAAAAAAGTATTGACAAACCAGTGAGAAAATGGTAACATAGTCAAGCTGTCCGATGAAGGGCCTGCCTGGAGGACGCAAACCTGTACCTTGTAAATTGAAT
>JAGBVD010000112.1 GCA_017630495.1 Oscillospiraceae bacterium | reverse complement strand
TCTCTGGACTGCTCCATTTTGATCTTGCGCTGTTCTTTGGTGGTCAGCAGCTTCATAAAGGGCGGCTGGATCATAGGGATCAGCGCCATATAGGAATAAGCGGCAACCGCAATCGCGCCCAGCAGATGGGGAGCAAGCTGGCTGGTCAGGAAGATAGCGGTAGGACCGTCAGCACCACCAATGATACCGATGGAAGCAGCCTCCGGGCCACTAAAGCCGAACAGGCTGATGGCACCGAAGAAGGCGGCAAACACGCCCAACTGGGCAGCGGCGCCCAAAAGCAGGCTCTTGGGGTTGGACAGCAGCGGGCCGAAGTCGGTCATTGCGCCAACGCCCATAAAGATCAGACAGGGATAAATGCTGGTTTTGACGCCGATGTAGAAGAAGTCCAGCAGACCGCCTTCTTTTAAGATGGTGCCGTAGCTGTGGTACGCTTCATGGCCTTCGGTCATAAAGTTGGTCCAAAGCGCCTGGCTGTAAAGACCTGCGCCGGGCAGGTTGGTCAGAATACAGCCGAAAGCAATACCGCAAAGCAGCAGCGGCTCAAACTTTTTAACGATTGCCAGATACAGCAGCACACAACCGATGGCGATCATCACCAGATTTTGCCAGCCACCTTCTGCCAGGAAGCCGGAGATAATAGCGGCAAAACCGGAATCGTTCCACAATTTCAAAAAGATTTCACCGATATTCATTCTTCCACCTCCCGAATCGACACAAAGCGCAGCTCGTTGATGGGTTTACCCAGCTTGTTGGCGGTAATGGCCATCAGCATTGCGGCGGTTTTGGGGTCTACATTATGCAGCTTCAGCTGACCGGCGCTGCCGGGGGCAGTTTCCGGGGGAAGCTCCACCGGGGTCAGGGGAATGACTGTTTGCGCTGCGGCAGCCTTCTTGTTCTGGGCAAGGAACGCCTTTCCCAGCAAGATGATGACGATCATCAGCAAAATCAGGCCCAGAAAGACCACGCCGTAGCCTAAAATGGCATAGATGCCGGCCTGGGGCAGGGATATATTTGTTAAAATCATAATAAAGCCTCCTAAGAGGGTGTTATTCGGAGAAGAGCCAGTTGATCAGCAGCGTAGTCAGGATGATCAGACCGATGACCACAAAGATCACCAGCATACCCACACCCATTTTCGGCAGTTGCTCAACAAAACCCAGGGGGTTAAACTGTATTTGCATAATTTAACCTCCAAACATACTCAAGATGATGCCACCGGCGATGACAGATGCGATCTGGCCGGAAACATTGACACCAATGGAGTGCATCAAAAGATGGTTCTGGGGATCTTCCGCAAGACCCATCTTATGGACGATTCTGCCGGACATGGGGAAGGCGGAAATGCCTGCAGCGCCGATCATCGGATTGATCTTCTTCTTGGAGAAGACGTTGATCAGCTTTGCAAAGAGAACGCCGCCGGCGGTGTCTACGATAAATGCGATCAGGCCAAGGCCCATGATCAGCAAGGTATCTACCTGCAGGAACTTATCTGCAACCATATTAAAGGAAACGCTGATACCCAGGAAAATGGTGATCAGATTTGCCAGCACATTCTGGGCGGTTTCGGACAGGCTGTCCAGCACGCCGCACTCCCGAATCAGATTACCGAACATCAACAAACCGATGAGGGCCGGTGCATCGGGAACGATAGCGGAAGCCACAATGGTGATGATGATGGGGAACATAATGCGGGTGGTCTTAGAAACGGATTTCTGCTCGTAGGGCATCCGGATCATACGCTCTTTTTTTGTGGTCAGCGCCTTGATAACAGGCGGCTGGATCACCGGCACTAATGCCATATAGGAGTAGGCCGCAACAGTGATGGCGCCAACATAGTTAGAGCCTAAAGTATTGGCAACGGCAATGGAGGTAGGACCGTCAGCCGCACCGATGATGG
>JAGBVD010000111.1 GCA_017630495.1 Oscillospiraceae bacterium | reverse complement strand
CTGTATCTCACGGCACCAGTTGATCAGCACAGAGGCAGGACATACCACCATAAAGTGATGATTGCCCGATGATTTCATAGCTATCATAGTGGCAATGGCCTGAATGGTTTTGCCCAAACCCATTTCGTCACCCAAGAGGGTGCGCTTCTGATACACCGCATAGCGGACACCAAAGTCCTGGTAGCTACGGAGGGTGGCTTTTAACCCTGTCAGGTCGATTTGGGTTGCCTCGATCTGCGCCACCAGTTCCTCCGGAAGACCTGCTTTGGTGTCCTGCGCCACAGGAAGCTGTGTGCAGTACTTTTCCAGCGCCGCATAGTAATCCGCAGCATGGTCACGGAAATGGGCATAGCACTCGGTGACATCCGCCTTGGCTACCCCATCATAGGCTTCCAGCAGAGAAAGGTCACCAAATTCGCCTTCCAGCCGTTCCTGCAAGGCTGCCGCAGCCGCCAAAGCCGTTTCCCGTTCCTTTGCCGAAGCAAAGAACCAGGAGAAACCGCTGGCGGCCTTTTGCGCCGTGGCGATCTCCTTGGCAAGCGGCTTGTGATGTCCCTCGTAAAGGCTCTTGATTTGCTGTCGCTGCTGACCGTGGACGATCACGCAATACAGCGCCGCCACCAAAGCATCGTCCGCCTTAGTAGGAGAATCGATTCCAATGCGCACGGAAAGCTTTTCCTTGGCATTTTTTACGATTTGCTTGGTCAAATCATAAATAGCAGTAGCACCCTGTGCACCAATACCGTCCAGATCCTCGATTTGCTGCCGGGACAATTTGGACAGCTGCCACATATTTTGAATACCGGCAGAACGCAGATAAGATACACGGATCTTCTGCTTTCCTTGGGTAAGCATATCCACATCCATAGCTTCCAGGGACGCCTGAATTCTCGCGCTCAGGAACTGGTCTGCTGCTTTTCGCAGTTTGGCAAGTTCCTCACGCTCCCCGTCCAGCGCAGCCTTCAACCGACTGTCGATTTGCTGCGCTTGCCTGATATTGCTTTTGATTTGTTTTTTATCTGGTTTGTTGCTCATTGTATTCACCTCTACAGTGAAAAGAAGTGGTGGTTTGCGCCACCACTTCTCAATTCTTATTTAGAAGGAACCGCCGCCGGTGCTGCGGGAAGAACCGCTGCTACCGGAAGAAGAACTGCTTTGCTTTTGGGTCTTGGTTACATTGCGGTACATAAAGAAATCACCGGACTGGGTAATCTGCATAGTGCCTGCCTTAACATAGGCATTGGCAGCACTTTGCTTCCGGACAGATTTCAGCTGACCCTTCCAGATACCGGTCACGATCAAAGCCACTACTAAACCGATGCCCAGACAGATCAGAAGGTTTTTGCCTGTGTTGAAGGGGAAGCCATTGATGTGACCGTCCAGATAGTATTCACACTTGTCGGCAAAGGTGTCGAAAGCATCGGCATAATTGCCGTCGGACAGATCGGACTTAAATGCTTCTCCAATGGCATCGATATCACCGCTTGTGATAGCCTCACCGGCAAAGCCGTTGCTGAGGATCCGATACTCCCGGGGATCCATGCAAACCACCAACAGTACACCATCGTGATTCTCGCCGTAACCAAAGCCGGATTCATCGTACAAGTACTCCAGGAACTCGTCAATGTCTCCACCATCCATGGAAGACAGTGTAACCACGCGAATCTCGGCTTTGTATTTTTTGCTAATACTTTCCAGCTTGCTGTTCAGTTGCGCTACTTCCGTCTCGTTGAGAAGTTCAGCCTCGTCCCACACCAGCAGATTATCCTCTGCAGGTTCACCATCTTCGCTTCCATCATCCAAGAAGGTCAACTGAAGAGAGGCTTCTGCCAGGTAGGCTTCCACACCTTCTGCATAGGTTTCTGTATTATCATAGGCTTCACGCAATGCATCGGTGTCCAACTGCTCGCCCGTGCCACCGGCAAAGTAGTACCAGCTGTCATCGTTTTCCACCATTACATAGTAATCATCTGTTACTTCCCGAACCAAGCCGTGGACATTGTAGTCCGTCACACTGGCGCTACCATAGACATAGACATAATAAACACCAACGCCGGTATCCTCAAAGATCTCGGCAGCCATATCATTGAGGGAAGTCCGTTCATCGTCGGTCAGCACATCCTGGGAGTCGATAATAAAGTCGACATAGGCAGCAGAGGCGCTGATAGCCAGGCTCATGCACAGCATCACGACGAGAAGAAGAGAAATAATTGTTCTTTTCATTCCATATCCCTCCTTACAGCAGCCAAAGCAGATAGCTTGCCGCAAACGCAACGGCGCCTACGATTGCTGTCAGACCCACGAGCCATTTCCGGTATGCAGCCTTATCCATAGGCAGGTCACCTACCAGCTTACCGGTTTGACCAT
>JAGBVD010000110.1 GCA_017630495.1 Oscillospiraceae bacterium | reverse complement strand
CGGGCGGTGAGCAGGTCGCCATCTCTGCCATCCACCAAACACCGGACCTTTTTGCCGATGTATTCATTGTGGATTTCCTCGGAAATGGCGTTTTGCAGAGCACAGAGCCGATCAAATCGGGCGTTTTTCTCTTCTTTCGGGGTGGGATCTTCCATGGTGGCAGCAGGCGTGCCGGGCCGGGGGGAGAATATAAAGGTAAACAGCGCATCATAGCGCACTTTTTCAATGAGGGAGATGGTCTGCTCAAACTCTTCTTCCGTTTCGCCGGGGAAGCCCACGATCACATCGGAGGTCAGCACCAGCTCCGGCATAACACTTTTTGCATACTCCACCAATTCCAGATATTTTTCTCTGTCGTAATGGCGGTTCATGGCCTTCAGCACCCGGGAAGAACCGGACTGGAAGGGAAGATGCAGCTGCTTTGCGATTTTCGGTTGAGAAGCCATTGTGTCAAAAAGCTTCTTGCCGGCATCTCTGGGATGGCTGGTCATAAAACGAATCAGAAAATCTCCGTCCAAAGCGGCAATTTTCATCAAAAGATCGGAAAAATCAATAGTTTCCTCCAAATCCTTGCCGTAGGAGTTGACATTTTGACCCAAAAGGGTAATTTCCTTTGTGCCGGAGGCGATCAGCTGACGGCACTCCTGCAGAATATCCTCCGGCTTGCGGCTGCGCTCCCGGCCCCGGACATAGGGGACGATGCAGTAGGTGCAGAAATTATTGCAGCCATACATAATGGAGACCCAGGCCTTCAAAGTGTGATCCCGCAGCTGGGGAAGACCTTCCACAATAGAGCCTGCTTCATCTTCCACAAAGAAGGTGCGTTTGCCGGTGGTCAGTACCCGGTGCAGAAGCTGGGGGAACTGCCACAGATGGTGAGTGGAAAACACGCCGTCCACATGGGGGTAACTTTTGCGGATCCGCTGTACCACATGGTCCTGACCTGCCATACAGCCACAAAGGAAGATTTTCTGACGATTGTGGCGGCGCTTGGTGTGGGTCAGCGCACCCAGATTGCCAAACACACGCTGCTCCGCGTGCTCCCGGATGGCGCAGGTGTTCATAACCACCACATCCGCACCTTCCGCTGTGTCGGTGATCCCATAGCCGCACTCGCTTAAAATGCCCCGGATCCGCTCGGAATCCGCCTCATTTTGCTGACAGCCGTAGGTTTCCACATAGGCCAGGGGGGTGGTGTCTCTTTCCTGCCAATAGCCGTAGATTTTATTGCAAAACTGCATCTGCTGATCCAGTTCTTCTTTGGTAATAACCGTAGTTTTTTTCTCCATAAGAGGACTCCTTGGGATTATACTATCTCAATAATAAATCATATCATTTTTTTTGTCATTTTGCAAGGAAAAGAATGTTTATCTTGCAATTCATTTCTCCCCGTGATAAACTAGCTCTATACCAGCCCCAAAGGGGAGAAAGCAGGAAAGTATGATTTGTAAATATTGCGGTGCGGAACTTGCACCGGAAGAAACGATTTGCCCCATCTGTGGTAAGCTGTTTGTAGAGGAAAATCTGTCTGTTGAGGAAACTGTTTTGGAAACGGAAGCGGTTTCTTGCGATATTGAGAAGAAAGCCAAAAAGAAGTGGCCCTTCTGGAAATGGGCGCTGTCCATTGGCGGTGCGGTAATTCTTTTAGGCGCGTTGGCGGTGGTTTTGCTGACTGCGCTGGGTGTGGATATCCTGCCGAGAGAAAATGATATTTACAACAAGGACAAGTATCTTGTTTCCGATGAGAAGGCCAAAGAAAAGGCAAATGATGTTGTTGCGGTTATCAACGAAAAAGAACTGACAAATGCCCAGCTGCAGATCCACTATAAAATGCAGGTGCAGGATTTTCTGAACTACTACGGCAGCTATTTGTCCTCCATTGGCTTTGATCATACGAAGCCCTTGAGTGAGCAGAAATGCTTTATGGATGATAAGCTGACCTGGGAGCAGTATTTCCTGAAAATGGCATTGGAGACCTGGCAGAATTATCAGACAGTTGCTCTGCTGGCAGAACAGGCCGAGTTTAAGCTGTCTGAACAGGCACAAGCGGAGCTTGACGCACTTGCGGAAAACCTGGAGAAGCAGGCCAAGGAAGGCGAATATGCAAGCGCCGAGGCAATGGTCCAGGAAATTCTTGGCGCCGGCTGCACAGTTCAGGATTATGTAGATTATGTGAAAATCGTAACCATTGGCGCAGAGTTCTATAACACAGAAAGCGAGCGTCTGGCGCCTACAGATGAAGAAGCAGAAGCTTATTTTGAAAAATTCAATGCGGAGTTCAAAGAAGCGGGCATCACCAAGGAGAGCGGCCTGGTTTCCAGCGTGCGCCATATTCTGATAAGTCCTGAGGGCGGTACGCTTAACGAGGAAACCCAGCAGACCACCTATTCAGACAAAGAGTGGGCCGCGGCCAAGAAGACAGCAGAAAAGCTGCTGAAAGAGTGGAAAAAGGGCAAAGCTACCGAGGAAAGCTTCGCTGCATTGGTAAAGGACAACACAGATGACACCGGCTCTGCGGAAACCGGCGGTCTTTACGAAAATATCACACCTAGCTCCAGCTATGTGCCGGAATTTTTGGCATGGGCAATCGATATGTCCCGCAAGACCGGTGATACCGGCATTGTCAAGACAGAGTTTGGCTATCACATTATGTACTTTGTCAGCGGTGAGCCGCACTGGCTGCAGGAGGCAAAGACGATGCTTCTTTCCGACCGGACTACAGCGATGATCGAGGAGGCAGAGGCCAAATGGCCCATGTCTGTCAATTACCGCAAGATTATTCTGACAGAATTGGAATTGGGTTAAAAGAAAATGCGCCTGCAACAAAACCGTTGCAGGCGCGTTTTTTACCAATCTGCGGCTACCGCATCCCGGAGGGGCAGACTTTTGAAAATTTCGGCAGTGATTTGTCTGTACTGTGCCAAATCAGTGGCTTTTCGCAGCTTTTTGTAAAGCTTTTCACTGTTTTCGAATTTACAGTATAGATATCGCCAATGCTCTTTCAGGCGGAACATTGCGTTTCTGGAGCCGCCAAAGGCGGACAGATATTCTTCTAAAAGCTCGTTATAGAAGGCTTCTAATTTCTCCGGGGTGTATGCTGTGGAACAGAACATTCCCGGGTCAGCAATGAGACCTCGTCCAAGCATCACGGATTTCACATCGGGAAAGCGCTTTTCAAAAGCTTCAATTTGCTCTAGGGTGTTGAGGTTACCGTTGTAGCAAAGGGGTGCGTGACTGTTTTCTGCTGCATAGCAAAATGCATCCATATCTACAGTACCCTTGTAAAACGCGTCCCGGACTCTGGGGTGCACCGTCAGTTCCCGGATGGGGTAGCGATTGCATATGGGGAGAATTTCCTGAAACTCCTCCGGATATGTAAAACCTATACGGGTTTTTACGGAAATGGAAAGAGGCGCATTTTGGAAGATTTCGTACAAAAACGCGTCCAAAGCCTCTAAATCCCGGAGCATACCGGAGCCTTTTCCCTTTGCGGTCACCGTTCCGGAGGGACAGCCGAGATTTAAATTGACCTCCTCATAGCCCAAATCCCGGCACTGCTGCGCCATCCATATAAAATCCTCGGGATTTTTGGTCAGCATTTGAGGAACGGCTTTGTAGCCGATGCTGTCTGCCGGAGGCAGTTCCCGTTGTTCCCTGGAGGTCAGCTGCCGGTGGACGGTAGGAGAGAAAAAGGGCGTAAAATATTTGTCAATTCCAGGAAAATATTTGTGGTGGAGCCGACGATAAATACTGTCTGTCAACCCTTCCAGCGGGGCGAAATAATAAAGCATAATAAACTCCTGAAAGAAGGTGTGCTGCCTGGGCAGCACACCTTGACTTTTTTAGATTTCCATAATGACGGTCAGGATCATAGGATTGCGCTTGGTAGTCTTAAACAGATAGGCACTTAAATCGTTTTTGACAGCAGACTTGATCGCTGCCCAATCCCGAATATGCTTTCTGCTGCAGCGCTCAATGGCATCCATAGCAATCAGCCGCAGTTCCTCCATCAGGTCTTCCGATTCCTTTACATAAATGAAACCGCGGGTGATGATGTCCGGTCCGCTGACCAGGCTGCCGTCCTGCCCGGAGAGATTGGCACAGACAACGATCATACCGTCCTGGGCCAGATGCTTTCTGTCCCGCAGTACTACGCTGCCTACATCGCCTACACCGGTGCCGTCCACAAAGACCTTGCCTGCAGGCACTGTGCCGTTAAGCTTGCAGGTTTTGGAGGTAAATTCCAGCACACTTCCGATTTCACCGATCCGGACATTTTTGGCCGGTGTGCCCATTTGCACAGCCAGTTTTCCGTGGATTTGCAGATGACGCTGCTCACCGTGTACCGGGACGAAAAATTTCGGCTTACACAGTGCGTGGATGATCTTCAGCTCCTCCTGGCAGGCGTGGCCGGAAACGTGCAGACCTTCGCTCTTTTCGTAGACCACCTCTGCGCCCTTGCGGTACAGCTCGTTGATGATCCGGGAAACGGCTTTTTCGTTGCCGGGGATGGCAGATGCGGAAATAATGATCCGGTCGCCGGCCTGGATGTCCACCTGCTTGTGGGAGGAAAAGGCCATACGGTACAGCGCGGACATATTCTCACCCTGGGAGCCGGTGGAAACAATGACAACTTTATTCTTGGGCAGACTCTTGATATCATTCAAGTCAACGATCGTGCCGGCCGGAATTTTCAGATACCCCAGCTCCTGGGCCACTTTCAGCATATTTTCCATACTGCGGCCGGTGACAGCAACTTTTCTGCCGTATCTATGGGCCGTGGCCAGCACTGCAGCAATCCGATGCATATTGGAAGCAAAGGTGGTGACCACGATCCGCTGATCGCAGTTCTTAAACTGCCGGTCAAGGCTTTCTGCCACGATGTTTTCACTGGGGGTGTAGCCCTGCCGCTCCACATTGGTGGAGTCGCACAGCAGTGCCAGCACACCTTCGTTGCCCAACTGACCGAACCGGGTCAGGTCAATCATACCGTCTTTTGCGGTGGTGTCGATTTTGAAATCACCGGTCATTACAACCGTTCCAACCGGGGTATGGATGGCGAAGGCCACCGCGTCGGCAATGGAATGGTTTACATGGATAAACTCCACAGAAAAGCAACCGGCTCTTACCACATCACCCGGCTTATGGGTGATCAGCTTGATCTTGTCGGCAATCCGGTGCTCCTCCAGCTTCAGTTTCACAAGGCCGCAGGTCATAGCGGTGGCGTGAATGGGGCAGTTTACCTGCTGCATACAATAGGGGATAGAGCCAATGTGATCTTCGTGACCGTGGGTAATGAACATACCCCGCAGCTTCTTTTCGTTTTGGACAAGATAGGTAAAATCTGGAATGACCAGGTCAACACCGTACATATCCTCTTCCGGGAAGCCTACACCGCAGTCCACTACGATCATATCTCTGCCGTACTCTAAAACGGTGATGTTCTTTCCGATCTCGTCCAGTCCCCCAAGGGGGATGATTTTCAGTTTTTCAGCCAAAAAAATACTCCTTTCAAATTTGCCAAAAGGCACAACAATCCGGCAGCCGTCCGGAGGTGCAAGGGCCCTGAATCGCCCCAATCCACCTAAAACGCCTGCAAATTTCATAATTTAATTCTATGTCACAAGACATATGTATGCCCGGGATTGCCTACCCGGCGCGTATAGAAGCATTATACCACAATTTGGCTGAATTGTATACAGTTATTTTTTTGCTTCCTGCGACAAATTTGGCAAGTGAAAAATAGAAGGAATTATGGAAAATTTAAGTTGCACTGTTAGTAATGATTTGCTATAATGGATAAACTAGCGGTTAGTATACGCATATGGGAGGTGTCTGATATGAGAAAATGGCTTGGCAAACTGCTCAATTATAACATTGGTATCTACTTTGTCGTTCTGTTGGCCTTTGGCATTGCAGCGGCTGTTATGGAGCAGTATATCCTTGCGATTGCAGAACTTTTGGTAATTGCAGTGCTGTTTGTTCTGTACTTGCTTTTCCGGGCAGGACGGCGCAACGCAATGCAGGCGTTTTTGCAAAAAGCAGAGGATAAGATCACCAATCTCAGCGGTGCAGAATCTCCGTTTCCTTTGGCAGTTGTTCGCCTGACGGACAATGTGATCGTATATGCCAACGGCATCTTTGCGAAAGTGGCAGATTTTAAGGGCGCTTTGACAGAAACGCTGATTACCGACATCCTGCCGGAGTTTACCAATGATTGGCTCGCTTCCGGCAAAAAGGTGTGCCCCAATGATGTGTCCCTGGGCAAGCGGCGCTACAGAATGCACGGCACTGCAATTCGCGCCAATGATGCGGTGGGAACACCGATGGCGGTTTTGTATTTTACAGATTTGACGGAGCTGTATCAGGTCCGCGACGAGTACATTCGCTCCCGGCCGGTAGTGGCTATTATTTTGGTGGACAACTACGAAGAATTGACCCGCAATATGTCCGAGGCAGCAACCTCCGGCCTGAATGCCCGTATCAACAACACCATTTCCAAATGGGCGCAGGATTATCACGGTCTGCTTCGCCGCTTGGAGAGAAACCGTTTTTTGCTGATTTTTGAAAAGCGGGATCTGAAGCAGGCAATGGATGGGAAGTTCGCCATTTTGGAGCAGATCCACGATATTACCGGACCTTCCGGTCTGGAAACGACCATATCCTTTGGTTTGGGTGTGGACGGCGCAACATTTGAAGAAGGCTATCAATTCGCGGCACTGGCAATTGAAATGGCTTTGAGCCGTGGCGGTGACCAGGCGGTGGTGAAGGATCGCTTGAATTTCAGCTTCTACGGTGGGCGCACCAAGGAAGCGGCCCAGCGCAGCAAGGTCCATTCCAGAGTCACTGCCAATTCTATGATGGAATTGATCGGTCAAAGCAGCCATGTGTTTATCATGGGTCACAAGAATGCAGACGCAGATGCTGTCGGCGCGGCAATGGGTGTGGCTTGCCTTTGCCGTAAGAAAGGCAAACCCTTTAATATTGTCCTCGATGTGGAAAACAATGCCTGTCAGAATTTGATCGAGGAGATCGCAGCAGAACCGGAATACAAGAAAGCCTTTATTTCCGGCCAGGACGCGCTGCTTTTGTGCGACAATCGCAGTACCTTGATCGTGGTGGATACCAACCGTCCGGATCAGGTGGAATACAGAGCGCTGCTGGAGTCGATCCCCAGAACCTGCGTGATCGACCACCACAGACGGGCCGCAGATTACATCCAGCCGGTGGTAAACTTCCACGAGCCTTATGCCTCTTCGGCATCGGAATTGGCAACGGAACTGCTGCAGTATGCGGTGGATCAAAAGGATGTGCTGGCTATTGAAGCAAAGGCGTTGATGGCAGGTATCTTCCTGGATACCAAGAGCTTCCGCGTGCGCACCGGAGACCGTACCTTTGAGGCTGCAGCTTACTTGCGGCAGCTTGGCGCGGATATGGTGGATGTAAATAAGCTTTTCAGAAATGATTTCCAGGAAACCATGGCAAAATACCAGATTATCAAATCTGCCCGTCTGTATCGACAGGAGATCGCCATTGCTGCCTTGAATTCCCCGGCACCCAGAGCGCTGGCAGCGCAGGCAGCGGATGAGCTTTTGAACATCTCGGGCATTACAGCATCCTTTGTTCTGTACCCGGATGAGGATAAGATTGTGATTTCTGCCCGTTCTGTTGGCGATGCCAATGTGCAGGTGATTTTGGAGTCCCTGGGCGGCGGCGGTAATATGGCTACTGCCGGTGCGCAGGTTTCCGGAAGTACTGTTAAGGATGTTTTGGATCAATTGGTGGAGTCCATTGATCGTTACTACGAATCGTAAAGGAGAAAACTATGAAAGTAATTTTGTTGCAGGATGTAAAAGGCAAGGGCAAGAAAGGTCAGATGATTGAAGTATCTGACGGCTATGCCAGAAACTATATGCTTCCCCGGAAGATCGCTGTGGAAGCCACTGCCGATGCGGTAAATACAATGAAAATGAATGACAAGGCAGCTGCAGAAAAGGCCGCAAAAGAGCGGGCGGAGGCTGTGGAGCTGTCCAAGAAGCTGCGTGAAATGACCCTGACTGTATCCGCAAAGGGTGGCGGCGCCGGAAAGCTGTTCGGCTCTGTCACCAATCAGGAAATTGCAGATGCATTGAAGGCATCCACCGGTATTGTGCTGGATAAGCGCAAGATCGTGATTGCAGAGCCGATCAAAACTGTGGGTACTTTTACCGTTCAGTGCAAGCTGGGTTACGAAATCGTTGCCCCTTTAACCGTTAAGATCGTAGAAGCTTAATTACTTTTGAAATAGATAAGAGAGGAGGAGCAGAATGGATCAGGAACTTACTGCCCGGCAAACGCCCCATTCTTTGGAGGCGGAACAAGCTGTTTTGGGCTCAATTTTGATTGATAGCCGCTGTCTGACCGATGTGATCGGCATTCTGCACCCGGAGGATTTTTACCTCCAGCAAAATCAGGAGATTTTTGCGACAATTTATACCATGTTCAACTTCTCCCAGAGCATTGATCCGGTTACTGTACTGGATAAAATGAAGGAGCTGGGTGTCCATCGTGAGGATTCCAGAAACTACATTATGCAGTTGATGGAGATCACCCCTACAGCGGCCAATGCCGTGCGCTATGCCAACATTGTGCGGGACAAGGCTATGCTCCGGGCTCTGGCAGACGCGGCTGCAGATATTTCCCAGTCTGTCTCCCAGGAGGTGGGCTCCACTGCGGAGATTCTGGAAAATGCGGAAAAGAAGATCTATGCGCTGCGCAAAGGCGAGCGCGGAGATTCTCTGGAGCATATCGGTGTCACACTGCACAAGGTTTTTGACCGATTGACAGAGCTGAGCCAGTCGGATTCTGCCATTCCCGGTCTGTCTACCGGTATGCGGGATCTGGATGTGAAGATCAACGGTCTGAATAAATCCGATCTGGTGCTGCTGGCTGCCCGTCCTGCGATGGGTAAGACGGCTTTCGCGCTGAATTTGGGCTTGAATGTGGCAAAGAAATACAAAAAGCCCGTGGCGATTTTCTCTTTGGAAATGTCCCGGGAGCAGCTTGCGATGCGCCTTCTGTCCATCGAAAGCTTTGTGGACGGCAATAAGATCGCTACCGGTAAGCTGACCGAGGACGAATGGAGCAAGCTGTGTATGGCTTCTTCTGTTTTGAGCCAGACAGATATTCGTGTAGATGACAATCCGGCCATCACCGTTGCAGAAATGAATGCAAAGTGCCGTCGGGTGGAAGATTTGAGCTTGGTTATCGTTGACTACCTGCAGTTGATGAACGGCTCCGGTTACGGCAAGGGCGGCGACAACCGTGTCAATGTGGTCAGTGATATTTCCCGTAGTTTGAAGATTATGGCCAAGGAACTTAATGTCCCTGTTGTCTGCTTGAGCCAGCTTTCCCGTGGACCGGAAGGCCGTACGGACAAGCGTCCCATGCTTTCGGACCTGCGTGAATCCGGTGCTATCGAGCAGGATGCGGACGAAGTGCTGTTTTTGTATCGTGACGAATACTATAATCCCGAAACCACGGAAAAGAGTGGTATTGCCGAGTGTATCGTTTCCAAGAACCGCCATGGCGAGGTGGGTACGGTAGAACTGCAATGGGTTCCCCAGTATCAAACCTTTACCGACCGGGAGTGGAAGCATGCTCAATAAGCTGGAGCGTTTTATTCGGCAGTATGCAATGGTCGGACCGGGGGATGCGGTGGTATGTGCCGTGTCCGGTGGCGCAGATTCTATCGCGTTGCTGTTTGGTTTGTACCTGCTGTCGGAAAAACTGCAGATCACGCTATCTGCCGCCCATTTCAATCATCATCTCCGGGGAGAGGAATCTGACCGGGATGAAGCTTTTGTACGGGCGTTTTGCGCGCAGTATGGCATTGCGCTGCAGGTAGGACAGGGAACGGTAACTGCCGGCAAAAAAGGTCTGGAGGCGGCCGCCAGAGAGGCAAGGTACAGCTTTTTTAGGACATTAACCGGCAAAATTGCCACTGCTCACACAGCGGATGATAATGCAGAAACTTTGATTATGCATATGATCCGCGGCACCGGATTGAAAGGCTTGGGCGGCATTGCACCGGTCAATGGAAATTTGATCCGGCCAATGCTGAATGTAACCCGGCAAGAGGTGCTTTCCTTTTTGCAGGAGTATCATCTGCAGTATGTTACAGACAGCTCCAATGAAACGGATGCATTTTTACGCAATCGTATTCGGCATCATTTTATGCCGCTGCTGAAGAAGGAAAATCCCAGACTTTCGGAGAATCTTTCCGCTACAGCTTTGCGACTGCGGGAGGACGAGCAGGTGCTTTCTCAAATGGCTGACGGACCTTTGCCGGATGTTTCGGCACTGCGCGCTATGGCTGCGCCGTTGCGCAGACGGGCATTGGCAGCTTTTTTGGAGCGCAGCGGTGTTCGGGAGCCGGAAGCGGAGCATATTGCCCTTGCGGAAGATTTGGTTTTCTCCACAAAACCTTCTGCCAAAGCGGATTTTCCCGGTGGTGTGGTAATTTGCAGAAATTATGATAAGCTGGAGAAAATGGAGAACGAAGCTCTGCTGCAGCCTGTTGTGCTGCCTTGCCCCGGTGCGGTTTGTCTGCCGGAAGCCGGGGTGCGAATCCTATGCAAACCGGCAGAAGGACTGACAGATACACAGGATCGCTTTACAGTAGCAGTCCAGGGAGAGATCCTTGTTCGAAGCCGTCAGAGCGGAGATTCTATGAAAACCGCCGGCGGTACAAAAAGCCTCAAAAAATTATTCATCGACAGTAAACTTCCGGCTGTCCGCCGGCAGCTTACACCGGTGATTATTGACAGCTGCGGCGTTTTGGGTGTTTATGGCTTCGGTGCCAATAAAGACCGATTGGCAGCCAATGGGCCGGCTGTGGAGATTTGTTTTGAAATTATCAATAACGGGAATGAATAGGGAGGAGATCGCGTGAAAGAGAATATACAGCGCGTGCTGATATCTGAAGCACAGATTCAGGAAAAAGTCAAACAGTTTGCAAAGGAGCTATCCGAAGAATATGCCGGTAAGGACCCGATTTTTGTGGGTGTACTGAAAGGTGTTGTGATGTTTTTCGGGGATGTGGTTAAGCAGATCACGATTCCTTGTCAGATCGACTTTATGTGGATTTCCTCCTATAAGGGAACAGAGTCCTCCCATATGGAGGTAAAGAGAGATGTTTCCGTAGATATCAAGGACCGCCATGTGGTGATTTTGGAGGACATTTTTGATACCGGCAATTCCTTGGAATTTACTTATAAGCATTTGATGGAAAAGCAGCCGGCATCTTTGAAGATCTGCACACTGCTGGACAAGCCGGAACGGCGCAATCCTGCCGTTACCGTGAAGGCCGACTATGTTGGTTTTACAGTTCCGGACGAATTTGTGGTAGGCTACGGCCTGGATTTCAATGAGTATTACCGGAATTTGCCCTTTGTGGGCGTTCTGAAGCCGGAAGCATATCAATAACTAAGGAGAACCGCAATTTTGAAAAATCGCAAGGTAATTACGATCGTTGTCTACGCAGTGGTTTTGGCGCTGGCATTCTGGCTGATGATGAGTATTTTCGGAGAGAATGACAGCGGATTGTCCTATTCTCAGGTCATTAAGCTTTTTGACAATGAGCAGGTCAAAAGCTTTGTTGTAAAAGACAATGAGATCCATATGGCACTGCACAGCGAATTTAATGGGAATAAGGTTGTTTCCGCGGCACTGGCAGACCCGGATGGCTTCCGGACGGATATGTGGGAAACGCTGCAAGCGCAGACCAAGTCCGGTGTGCTGGAAAGCTATGATTTTGTACCGGAGGAAAAGCAATCTCCCTTTGTTTATGTGATCCCCATCGTTTTGGCCGGTGTGCTGCTGATCATCATCTGGGTGATTCTGGTGGGCCGGGCAAACAATGCCAATCCTATGAGCAACTTTGGCAAGGCCCGGACGGTAAACGGTCTTCCCAAAAACAAAAAGGTTACATTTGCAGATGTAGCCGGTATTGACGAGGAAAAGGAAGAACTGCAGGAGGTTGTAGACTTTCTGCGTGAGCCGGACAAGTTTGCTGCTATCGGCGCCCGGATTCCCCACGGTATTTTGCTTTCCGGCCCTCCCGGTACCGGTAAAACCTTGCTGGCCCGTGCCGTTGCCGGAGAAGCGGATGTACAGTTTCTCTCGATTTCCGGTTCGGACTTTATGGAAATGTATGTAGGTGTCGGTGCCAGCCGCGTCCGTGACCTGTTTGACCAGGCAAAGAAAATGGCTCCGTCCATTATTTTCATCGACGAGATCGACGCGGTGGGCCGCAAGCGCGGCTCCGGTATGGGCGGCGGCCACGATGAAAGAGAGCAGACACTGAACCAGCTGCTGGTGGAAATGGACGGCTTTAGCCGCACAGAAGGTGTGATTGTTCTCGCTGCCACCAACCGGGTGGACATTCTGGACCCGGCGCTGCTGCGCCCCGGCCGTTTTGACCGGCAGATCTATGTGGGCAGACCGGATGCCAAGGGTCGCGAGGAGATCCTGAAGGTCCACGCAAAGGACAAGCGCCTGGACGATACTGTGAATTTGAGAACGGTGGCTCTGGCTACCTCCGGCTTCACCGGTGCAGATTTGAGCAATCTTCTCAATGAAGCTGCCATTACCGCTGCCCGGGATAACCGGCCGATGCTGAATATGCAGGATCTGAATGATTCTATGATGAAGATTGTGGCAGGCCCGGAAAAGAAGAGCCGCGCCCAGCTGCAAAGAGATCTTCGCAATACAGCCATTCATGAGGCCGGTCACGCGGTTGCAATGTACAACCTCAAGACCCACGATCCGGTACGGCAGATCTCCATTATTCCCCGGGGAAAGGCTCTGGGCCTGACCTGGACACAGCCGCTGGAGGAAAGCGACCACTTGACCCGCAACGAAATGTACGAGCAGATCGTAGGTCTGCTTGGCGGCCGTGTTGCAGAGGCGCTGGTTTTGCAGGATATTTCCACCGGCGCATCCAACGATATCGACCGCGCCTCCAAGCTGGCCCGGGATATGGTTGCCAGATACGGTATGTGTGAGAAGCTTGGTACGGTGTCTTATACCGGTGGCGACGAGGTCTTCATCGGCAGAGATTATGAAAAGACCAAGAGCTATTCCGAAAAGGTGGCCGGCACCATCGATGATGAGGTCAAGGCCATTGTGGACAAGGCGTATGCCCAATGCACGCAGATTCTGAAGACGAATATGGATAAGCTTAACGCTGTGACGGAGTTCTTGCTGGCCAATGAAACAATGACCGGCGAGCAGTTTGCGCAGTGTATGACCGGTCAGCCGATCACAGAAGCGTCCAATACTTCCTTGTTCCAGTCCTACAATGAAGACTAATACAAAAGCCGTGCAAGATTTACTTGCACGGCTTTGTTATTTATAAGGCATACTTAAATATGGTAATAAATTGAAAAAGACTGCCGATAACCACGAAAATATGAAATACGGAGTGCATCCACTTCTTTCGCACACCAATGCCATACAGAACTGCACCGACGGTATATGCGATGCCTCCGGCCAGCAGCCAATAAAATCCGGGCAGCGACAAAACTGCAATTGCCTGGGGGATGAAGAAAATGATGCTCCAGCCCATCCCAATATAGCAGATCATAGACAGCACCCGATAGCGGCGCAGATCGATGGCTGTGAGGGTGGTAGCCAATGCGCACAGTCCCCATTGCATAACCAGCAAACCAAATCCAATATACGGATATACCGGCACAAAGGCAGATAGCAGCAGTGGGGTGTAGGTGCCGGCGATGAGAAAATAGATCGCGCAGTGATCCAGCACCTGCATAACCTTTTTTCCGGTGCAGGGGCGAAGACCGTGGTATACACTGGAAATGGCGTATAAAGTGATCATAGCGCCACCGTAGACGGCAGCACCAATACTACCCCAAATATCGGCAGCTTTGATCACGCATAAAATCAAGACCAGCAGGCCCAGCGCGCCACCTGCAATATGGGTGACCATATTCATAACTTCTTCGCCAACGGTGTAGTTGGGAAGTTGTCGATCGGAAAGTTTTATGCGATGTACCATGGAAAATGCCTCCTCAAAAAGATGGTAGTATTATTATAACAGGCAGACATATTTATACACGCTACCGGATGAAAATGCGCTCTACAGGTAACCTGCGCGTTCTTCTTCCGGGAGATTTACCACTCTACCGGCAGGGGAATTGTGCAAACTGCACAAAAATCACTGCAGAAATTTGGCGCGTAAAAGGCGTATTTACAAAAAGTTTTCATCCTGCTTTGGAAAATTTATGATATAATGATAATGGCGTTGGGAAACCGATGCCAATGAAGCGCAGTAAAGGAGCAGCTATGAACAACATCCTTTTCTTTATGACCCCAAAGGCAATGTGTGATTTTTTGTATGATGATTTTACCATTCGTCAGGCACTGGAAAAAATGGAAAGTGCCGGTTTTGCGGCATTGCCGATTCTTAACAAGCGTGGCGAATACCGTGGCAGTATTACCGAAGGGGATCTGCTGTGGGCGATGAAAAATATGTGCTATATGGATATGCGTCAGGCGGAGTCCCGAAGAATTATGGAGATCAGCCGCAGAAAAGATAATATACCCGTCCGGGTAACGACATCTATGCACGATCTGGTCCAGCGTGCCAGCGCCCAGAACTTCGTTCCGGTGGTGGATGACAAGGATGCCTTTATCGGCATCGTCACCAGAAGCGCCATTATGAAATATTGTATGCAGCAGCTGTTCCCGGAAGACTGATACATAAAACCGTCCTGTCAGGACGGTTTTTTGTTGCAATATCAGCGCAAATCTGTTAAAATAATAAAAACTGCGAAAAGGAGGACGCGTATGGACGACGAAAGATTGAAAAAACAAATCGGCGGCAATATTATGCTGCATCGCAAACGTCTTGGATTGACCCAGGCGCTCCTTGCTGAAAAACTCAACTATTCTGACAAGGCTGTTTCCAAATGGGAGCGCGGCGAGTCTGCGCCGGATGTGCTGACACTGGTGCAGATGGCTGAGCTTTTTGAAATATCTGTAGACGATTTGCTGTCCGATCCTAACGCATTGCCGGAGAACACCGGCGGCGTTGTGGAGAAGGCTATGGAAAAGGCGGTAGAAAAGACCCTCAAGCGCAAGGCGGATAAGAAGATCATTCTGGGCCTGGCTTCTGTGCTTGTCTGGTCTGTGGCACTGTTGGCTTTTGTGATTTTCTCGTCTTTGGATCTGCCCAGAAGCTGGCTGGCCTTTTTCTATGCGATCCCTGCCAATGCCATTGTTATGCTTTCTTTGTGTTCCGCCTGGAAGGACTACCGATGGAACAGCCTGCTGATCTCCGGTATTATTTGGGGTACGCTTTTGAGCCTTTATGTGAGCTTGCTGGTGTATTTGAATGCAAATATCTGGAAGCTGTTTTTGCTTGGTATTCCCGGCCAGATCGCTGTGCTGCTTTGGTTCCGGTTATACCGCAAGCCGAACAAAGGAGAAGCGGATGGATAAGAAAGAACTGCGTCGGAAGATCCGGGAAATGAAGCGCGCTATGACTGCCGCGCAAATTGAGATTGCAAGTAAGAAACTGGGGCAGATGTTTTTGACATCTGCCCAATATCAAAAGGCAAAAACCCTCTACGGGTATTTGCCCTATAATCAAGAGGTGCGCACGGAGCCGATTCTGGAGCAGGCACTGCAGGATGGAAAGCGCATTGCCGTGCCCAAGATCTTCGGGGACGAAATGCGCTTTATTTACTTAGATGATCTTTCGCAAGTGGAAGTGGGCTACTGCGGCATTCCGGAGCCTGTCAACGACGGACCGGAAGCAGACGATGAAACCGCTTTGGTGCTGATGCCCGGCATTGCCTTTGATAAAGAAGGACACCGTATTGGCTACGGTGGCGGCTTTTATGATAAGTTCCTGGCCAAAGAACCTGACCATCCCACGGTGGCGCTGTGCTATGATTTTCAGATGGTGGAATTTTTGGAAACTGAGGAATTTGATATCCCGGTGGACCAGGTGTTTTGGGCATCTGCCGAAGAATAGCGATTTTCAGGCGGGAGGATAGATATGCACATACCCAAGGGAACAACGGCCCAGCTGGAGCTGGTAACTTTTCAGCAGGCGCTGGAGGCCGCCAATACACCCAATGATGACTACGACATCCAAAAATGGATCTATGCGCCCAATTTCTACTCGGAGTACCGTTACATATTGGGAACTCGTGGCAATAACCCGCTGATCTGTATCGGCATCAATCCGTCTACCGCTCAGCCGGACGATTTGGACAACACTTTGAAGTCTGTTGAAAGAATTGCCCTGGGCAACGGTTTTGACAGCTTTATTATGTTCAATGTTTATGCCCAGCGGGCAACTGACCCGGATGCCATGGAGAAAAGCTGTAACTTAATGCTTCACCGGGAAAATATGGAAGCTTTTCGCTATGTGCTTTCCATTTCCCCAAATCCGGCGGTTTGGGCGGCTTGGGGTACGATCATTGAGAAACGGGAGTATCTTCCGGAGTGTTTGAAGGATATGCTGGCTTTGGGAGAAGAATATGGTGCAAAATGGTATTGCGCCGGCGCAATCAGCAAGAAGGGCCATCCCCACCACCCACTGTACCTGCGCAAGGATGAAACAATCAAACCCTTTGATGTGGCGGCCTATTTGGCGGCGCTGTAGGAGAAAGCTATGAATGCATCCCAATGTGATACTTGTTGGTATTACGATTATGACGAAGAATATGATGAATATTACTGCATGATGGACCTGGACGAGGATGAGGTTTACCGCCTGTATACCTCCGGTAAGGACTATTGTCCCTATTATCGGCAGGGCGATGATTACACCCTGGCAAGGAGACAGTAAAATGAAGAAAAAGATATTGGGAATTCTTTTGTTTGCGCTGCTGCTTTCCGGTTGCGCAGGCAGGGAAAATTCCGAAACAGACAGTACTGCGCAAACAGAAAAAGCAAGGCCCAAGCTGTGGATCGTTTCCGGTGCTGTGGAGCAGCAAACAAAAGGTGCTGTCAGGCAATATGATATGGCCGGGAAAACCTTCCTTGATATGTTTATTATGGACGGTCAGCTTGTGCTGATGGACAACCGGGAGCAGACCGGACTGATGACCCTTTCCGGCCCGGAAGGGGAACAAAGCTGTGATGCGGATCTGGGATTGCAGTTGCCGCAGCACAGTGGCTACCAAGCCCTGCAGGACGGTTTCGTTTATTACAATCCGGAGACAAATCAAGCGGTTTTCCTGGATCTCCGGCTGCAGCGGACAGACAGTGTATCCCTTCCCAAGGATCTGGAAGGAACACCGCTGTTTTCTCCGGATGGGAATACGGTTTTTTACTGTGTAGGCCAGCAGATACGCGCCTACGATATGGATAATAAGCTGCAGCGGCTGGTAAAATCCCACACCTGCGAAAAACAGACCCTGTTGGATATTTACCTGGAGGGAAAACTGATCTCCTGCCGTACGGAAGATGCTTCCGGGAATACACAGGTGATTTACATCTCCACCGAGACCGGCCAGACTGTTGCTATGGGGGATGTTCTTAAAAAACTGTGGACTTGTGGCGATAATTTCTTTGCCCTGCATATGGATGGTGTCGTGGAGCGGAAACTCTTTGGCAAGTCCGGTGATAAGGCGAAGGAACTGTCACTGTACACCGGTCAAATGGAAGCTGTGCTGGAACTGGAAAGCGTATTGCAGTGGGTTAGAAGCAGTGAAGGGAAGCTGGAACTTTCCTTGTATAATTTGAAATCCGGTAAAAAGAATGCAGGGGTTACTATTGAAAATGCCGGAACACCCAAACAGTTTCTGGCCGACGGTAAAAACGGCTGTATTTGGATGCTGCTGGAATCTGACAACGGCGATGTGCTGCTGCGCTGGGATGTAAAGGCACAGGCATCTGCCGTAAAGGGCGGAAGTTCCTATATATCTGCAATGCGCACAGAAAAAGCGCCGGATGAAACCGGCCTGGAGGCTTGTCAAAAGCGCGTCGACAAGCTTAACAAAAAGTATGATGTGCAGATTCGCATTTGGAAAAGCGCGGCCAAGTACCCGAAGGGCTATAAGCTGAAAGCGGAGTATCAGGTGCCGGCGATTAACCAATGCCTGGATAAAATTGAGGCAGTTTTAAAGAAAATGCCGGAGAACTTTTTGTATAAAAGTGCAAAAACCAAAATCCGCATTTGTATCGTGCGCAGCATTGACGGAAAAGTGGATGCAACCCAGTGCTGGTATGACAAAGATGCATTCATGGTGCTTTCCTCCGGTGTGGATATTGAGGCAGAGCTGCTCAAGGGCATAGGCGGTGTCTTGGATGTCCACGTTCTGGGTAATAGCTCCAGGTTTGATTACTGGTACAAGACCCTTCCGGAAGGATTTGCGTTTGGAGAGGAAAATACATATTCCGATAGCTTCCTGACCGGCGAAGGTCGCGCCTTTGTAGACAAAGAATCTATGGAGTCTGCGCCTGTTGATCGCAGCCATATTTTCTGGCAGGCAATGCTGGCGGACAACGCAGAAATGTTCAAACCCAAACTGATGCAGTCCAAACTGAAGACCCTTTGCAGAGGTATCCGGGAGGCTTGGGACTGGGAAGACGAAACGCAGGTTTTTCCGTGGGAGCAGTATTTGTCCAAACCTTTGGCTCCGACAAAATAGTGAAAAGTGCCCTCCCCAAATTTTGGGGAGGGTTTTGTCCCGTTTTTGTAAAATATTGTCTATATACGGTATTGCAAAAGACGCACAAGGACTGTAAAATAATTTCAAATAGACAATAAGGAGGAACAAATATGAAAGGCTGTAATACTTGGAGTTTTGCCCCTTATAAACCCTTTTTCTATGAAACCAAAGGCATTTATATTTGCCGAATCTCTCCTTATGAAACTGCTATCGAATTTGACTGGCTTTGCGATGAGGAAAAAACCTTTATCGTATACTACAAAAAGCGCAACGATGAGGAATTCCTTTGTGCAGGGCAGACCGAAAATAAGACCTTCCGTATTGAAAATCTGCAGGAAGAAACAGACTATGCGTTTTATGTGCAGGCAGGAACGCTGAAATCCAGCACCCGGTTGGCGCGCACAGGAGAGGTTATCGGCGTTACGGTGAATTATTTGCACCCGGACGACACAGAGTATGAATTCTCCGGAAGATTTCTGGCATCACCTTCCTTGGTGCGGCACCCGGACGGCTATTTGCTGGCCTCGATGGATATCTTTACAAATGCACCCCAGAATCTGACGCTGATCTACCGCTCGGATGATGACGGTAAGACCTGGAAATATGTTAGTGAGCTGTATCCCTGCTTCTGGGGGAAAATGTTCATCCACAAGGGCGCGCTGTATATGCTGGCCTGCTCCACAGAGTATGGCGATCTGCTGATCGGTCGGTCTGATGACGGCGGCAAGACTTTTGGTATGCCCACTGTTTTGCTTCGTGGCTCCTGCAAGCGGAACTTTGCCGGCGTCCATAAAAATCCCCAGAATGTTGTCCATTATAAAGGCCGTATTTATGAAAGCCTGGAGTGGGGATCCTGGTCTCTGGGTTACCACGCAGCAATGGTAATGTCCTGCGATGAAAACGATGATCTGCTTGTGGCGGAAAACTGGCATTTTAGCTATCCGGTCAAGTATGACCCCAATTGGGAAGGTGTTGCCAAAGGAGAGACCCAGGGAAATATCGAAGGCACTTTGACGGTTGCTCCGGATGGAAAGCTGTATAACATTATGCGTTACACGATGGATAACCTGAAGCCCAGATATGGTCTGGTGCTTGCATATCTGGTAAATACCGATGACCCGGATGCACCGCTGACTTACTCCCACGCGATCAAACTGCCCGGAAACGATGCCAAGTTTATGATCAAGCAAGACCCGAAAACCGGCAAGTATTACACGATCATTGACCGGATTTTGTCCTATGCAGACGCAGATTCCAGAAATCTGCTGTCGCTGATGGTGTCTGACGATGCAAACAACTGGGAACTTGCCTTTGATGTGATCGACCGGAGTATGGAAGATCCCCAATGTAATGGCTTCCAGTATACAGACTTTGAAATTGAGGGCGACGACATTATCTGCCTGATCCGGGTGGGTATCAATAATCCCAATAGCTTCCACAACACGAACTATTCCACATTCCTGCGTATCGAAAACTTTCGTCAAAAGCGCTGATAAAAAGCAGACAATGTGAAATCGTTCTATCCGTTTAATCTGGGAAGCTGCCCTGTGATGAAACGGAGCGATCCCAAGATAACAAAAACACCGTCCTGCAAAGGACGGTGTTTTTCTGTTGGCACGCCTGAAGGAATTCGAATCCCCGACCTTCCGCTTAGGAGGCGGACGCTCTATCCAGCTGAGCTACAGGCGCATATATTATTTTGACCAATGGAAGACTGTGCGAAGAAGAAGGAGGGCACCTTGCGGTGCGGACGCTCAGCCGAAACAAGTTTCGGCATTAACTCCCGCTAAACGCCTATCGTTGTTAAGCGGGAGTAAATATCCAGGTGAGCTACGGGGGCGTGTACCATAGAATTGTAACGAAAAATATTCTGACTGTCAACACAATTCGCTGCACTTTTTGCCGGGAAACACATATATTACTGGGAGTGTGTTTTTTAGGAGGTGAGCATTGTGTTTATTCCGGTGGGGCAGTATGCAGATGTGGATGATTTGATTTTTGCCGATGAGGTCAGCTTGCCCAGTGATCGATAGGGTGTGGTCTTCCCATTACGATGTAATGGGGAGATTTTTGTATTTATACTTTACAGAATCGCAAAATTCGGCTATAATAAACTGAATACTTTTATAAGAGGGGAAACCCAATGAACATTGAATTTGACAGCTACAAGCAAAAACTTAACGAAATTCATCCCGGTCTGGAAGCACTGGCGGACTCTTTGAATGTAGAGGGCCTGCGCAATGAGCTGGAGCGGCTGCACGCAATGCAGGAAGCTCCCGGTTTCTGGGATAATCCGGAAAAGAGCCAGCAGATCGTGGTGAAAACAAAAACAACCGAAAACAAGATCGAAAAGTATGAGCAGATGCTCTCTTCCTGGGATGACCTGATGACCATTTGCGAAATGGCCGCAGAGGAAGATGATGACTCCATGCTGGACGAGCTGAAGGAAGGCTACCAGAAGCTCTCCGACGATATGGAAAACTGCCGTTTGCAGACACTGCTCACCGGCACTTATGACAACAACAATGCGATGATGTCCTTCCAGGCAGGCGCCGGCGGTACAGAGGCCCAGGACTGGTGCCAGATGCTTTACCGGATGTACACCCGTTGGGCAGAGGCCCACGGCTACACCTACAAAATTATGGACTACCAGGAAGGCGATGAAGCCGGCCTGAAGTCTGCGGATATTCTGATCGAAGGCGACAATGCCTACGGCTTTTTGAAGGGTGAGAACGGCGTGCATCGTCTTGTGCGTGTTTCTCCTTTTGATGCTAACGCGCGCCGTCAGACATCCTTTGCCGCTATCGAGGTTATTCCCGACATCCAGGACGACAGCCAGGATGTGGAGATCAAGGCAGAAGACTACGAAATGCAGGTATTCCGCTCCTCCGGCGCCGGCGGTCAGCATATCAACAAGACATCCTCTGCCGTCCGTTTGATCCACAAAGCCACCGGTATTGTGGTTGCTTGCCAGACAGAGCGCAGCCAGTTCCAGAATAAAGAAAACTGCTTGCGTATGCTTCGCAGCAAGCTGGTAGAGATCAAAGAGCGTGAGCATCTGGACAAGATCTCTGACATCAAGGGTGTGCAGAAGAAGATCGAGTGGGGCAGCCAGATCCGCAACTATGTGTTTATGCCCTACACTTTGGTCAAGGACACCCGTACCGGCTGCGAAACGGCCAATGTCAACGCGGTTATGGACGGTGCGCTGGATCCCTTTATCAACGCATACCTGACCTGCGCGGCTACCGGCAACTGGGTAACAAAATAAGCAAAAATATTTCCGATAACCCTTGAATTTGGAAAAATGTTGTGGTATAATAGCCGCTGTTATCACCCAAATAGGGGAAATTTTGATATTGAATCCGCAGCATGCGGTTTTATGTGCTGTCGGGAGGAGGGAAACGCAATGGAAGTTTTGAAGATTATTCTGACTGTTTTGGAAGTAATTGCCAGCCTGGTGCTGATCGTAGTTGTTATGCTGCAGTCCGGTAAGGAAGCCGGTCTGTCCGGTGCCATTTCCGGCAACTCTGACTCTTATTTGAGCAAGAGCGGCAAGGGTGGTCTGGACAAGCTGCTGGCCAAGTCCACTAAGTGGGTTGCACTGGTTTGGATCGTTCTGACCTTGGTTTTGACCCTGCTTCCCTAAAGAAAAGATTTCCGGCCACAGGATTTTCCTGTGGCCATTTCTTAACGAAAAGAGTGATATTATGCGTAAATTAAAAGGCTTATCTCCGGAAAGCGTATTTTCTTATTTTGAGGAGATCTGCGCCATTCCCCATGGCTCGGGCAACACCAAGCGGATCAGCGATTATTTGGTGGCCTTTGCAAAAAAACACAATTTAAAGTATGTGCAGGATGCCGCTAACAATGTGATCTTATTCCAGGAGGGAACAGAAGGCTATGAAGATCACGCTCCGGTGATTTTGCAGGGCCATATGGATATGGTCTGCGAAAAGGACGAGAACTGCCCTCTGAATATGGAAACGGATGGATTGGACATTACCCACGATGGGGAATATGTATTTGCCAAGGGTACGACCCTGGGTGGCGATGACGGCATTGCTGTTGCGTATATTCTGGCATTGCTGGCGGATAAAACCATTCCCCATCCGCCTGTTGAAGCTATTATTACCGTGGACGAAGAGATCGGTATGCTGGGCGCAGATGTTATTGACCTTTCTATGCTGAAAGGCCGCACGCTGATCAATGTGGACTCGGAAGAAGAAGGTGTGTTCACCGTCAGCTGCGCCGGTGGCGCAACGGCAACCATTACACTGCCTGCACCGCGCCACGCAGTTTACGGACCGTGTATTCGCCTGGTGGTGGATGGCCTGCAGGGCGGTCACTCCGGTGTGGAGATCCACAAAAACCGCGCCAATGCCAACAAAGTAATGGGCGAGCTTCTCAGCCGTGTCCAGGCCATTATGCCTGTTTGCCTGACCTCCTTCTCCGGCGGTGCCAAGGACAATGCGATTCCCCGGTCCTGCCAGGCGACAATGGTGATGCTGGGGATGCAGCCGGAGCGGATCAATGACATTGCCCAACAGCTGCAGGAGGAAATCCGCACCCAGTATGACGAGCCGGAAGCAGTGGTTTATGGAGAAAATGTGGAGGCTCTGGGCGGTAATGCACTGTCCGCAGAACTGTCTGCTACGGTAACAGCTATCCTCTGCGCAGCACCCAACGGTGTGCAGAAGATGAGCAGCGATGTGGAAGGTCTGGTACAGACCAGTTTGAATCTGGGCATTGCAAAGCTGGAGGAGGATATGGTTTTCACCTTCTCCGTCAGAAGCAGTGTGGATGCAGAAAAGGAAGAGCTGCTGGAAAAGCTTCGGCAGCTGGCTGCCTTCCATGGCGCAAACTATTCCCAGATGGGTGACTACCCGGCTTGGGAATACCGGGCGGATTCTCCGCTGCGGGATACAATGGTGCGTATCTATCAAGATATGTTTGGGAAAGACCCGGTGGTCAATGCCATTCATGCAGGCCTGGAATGTGGCTTGCTTGGTAAGAAACTTCCTGGTTTGGACTGCGTTTCCATCGGCCCGGATATGTGCGATATCCACACCTCCCGGGAGCGGCTCAACATCGCATCTACCCAGCGCACCTGGGAATTCCTGAAAGAAATCTTAAAAGCTTTATAAGAAAAACGACCTGACATTGTCAGGTCGTTTTTTTGTGCACAAGGCCGGTAATCCAGGTAATATCCTCTTTTTTGATGACCTGAAAAAGCACCAAAAGGCTGCCATAAATCAAAAGAAATGCGCCTGTTTTGAAAAGCGGCTGCTGCAAGTACTGGGCACACCAAACGGAAATGGCTGTTGCAATGGCAGCCAAAAGGGGAATGTGAAACTGCACCACATTTCCCACTATTTTCAGTAGTCGCCGCAGACTTAAACCAAAATTCAGAAGGTGGGTAACAAGAAAACTGAAAAAGTAGCCCATCATACCGTATTTTGGCAGCAGGAAGAAAAGAAACACCACATCCATCCCGGAGGTAAGGATGTTATACCGGACGCAGATCTTCTGCTGACCCAGGCCTTTGATCATAGCATCGGTAATGGCATCGCAGTATAGCACCGGAATCAGAAGCGCGTAAAGCCGCAGCTGCGCTCCGGCTTGCGAATTGTTATATAGCTTCAGGCAAAGTTCGTCAGCGAACAAAAATTCCAATGCGCAAAAAGTAAAGCCGTAAATCATACATACCCGCAAGCTGCGTTTGGCCAAATACCGGGTGCGCTGGGTACTGCCGGCGGCTGCGCAGCGGGCCATCTCCGGAATCAGCAATTCGGCCAATGCAAACAAGATCGCCGCCGGAAACATCAAAATGGGAAACACCATACCACACACCATACCAAAAGCAGCCAATGGGTTTTCAGCGTGAGGGTAGAGGGCCAGCCGTTTGGGTACCATCAGATTCTCTGTGGTAGAGATGCCGGCTTTTAAATCATCTGCCAAAGCCAGCGGCAGGGCGGCTTGCATAAGGCGGCTTCTGACAGGAATCCTTTGTCCGGTTTTTGCATTTTCACCAATGCGTAGCACAATTAAGGCCAAAAGCGTGCAGGCGGAACTGATACCACTGCCAAAGACAATGCTTTCGCAGGCTTTTTGAGAGCTGTTTCCTGCCCAAAGGGTCAAAATGGCAAAGGTGATCGCCATATAGATCAGCTGCTCGCCGATTTCCACAATGGCCAATGTGCCAATGCGGTTGGCGGCGGTGAAATATCCGGTCATAACACCGCACAGGCAGTATATGGGTATGAAGCTTGCGTATAGCCGAACAGAGCCGACGGTTTGGATATCACCCACCCATTTTTCCGCTAGAAAGGGCGCAAAAATATGCAGTGCAATGCAAATCGCACCGCTGCAGACAATGCTGTAAACAAAGCAGCCGGAAAGAATCCAGGTAACATTTTGCGGCTTCCTGCGGCCCAGTTCTTCTGCGGTCAAATACATTGTAGCAGTGCGGATACCGGCCATACCGGCGGTCATAGCCAATGCCCCTACGGAAAGAACAAGCTGCAAAAGTCCAATACCGGCAGCACCGATTTTCCGGGAAACGAACACCTGAAAGGATGTGGAAACAAACCGAAGCAGTAGATTGACACCGGTGAGCATAAGGGCACTGTAAAATATGGGCATTTTCTTTGCCAAAAGAACACCCCCTTGTCCAAAGCTATGCGGACAAGGGGGTGTATATGCTTTATTGGTTTGTGATGTGGCTGCACAGATGGGATAGGGGACAGGCATCGCACTTCGGATTTCTGGCGGTGCAGATATCTCTGCCAAACAGCACGATCCTGTGACAAAAATCAGAACTTTCTTCCGGCGGCAGGATGGCCCGCAACTGCATTTCCACCTTCTCCGGCTCCTTGCCTTGGGAAAGGCCTAACTTGCCGCAGATGCGGATGCAGTGGGTGTCACAGACCACACTGCCGGGTACAGCATAAATATCGCCCAAAAGCAGATTGGCGGTTTTTCTGCCAACACCGGGCAGCTTCAACAGTGCATCCATCGTGTCCGGAACTTTGCTGTCATATTTGTCGATCAGCATTTGGCAGGCAAGAACAATGTCTTTTGCCTTCTGCCGGTAAAAGCCGCAGGAGTGGATGTATTTTTCCACATCCGAGATGTCGGCATTTGCCATCGCTTCCAAGGTGGGATAGGCGGCAAACAGCGCCGGGGTTACCAGATTGACCCGGGCATCGGTGCATTGCGCAGAGAGCCGTACGGCGATCATCAGCTCGTAATCCCTATCATATTGCAGCGCGCACAGCGCGTCCGGATACTGTAGCTTTAACAGTTCAATTATCGCAAGTGCTTTTTGTTTCATAGGATTCCCTCCGTTTGCATTGATTTTAACACATATGCGACAAAATGAAAAGAAATTTTTCGTTTTTGCACAAGTTGGGTATACGGGGGATATTATGGAGTAGAAAAGGAGGGAAGACAATGGATATTACACTGGATAGACTGCGGCCCGGACAGCAGGCAGTTGTAACAGATCTGGGGGAGGATGCATATCTGAAGGAGCGGTTAATGGTATATGGAATGGTGCCGGGGACGACAGTTTCCTGCCGTTATCGAAGCCCGGACGGAAGCGTTACCTCCCTGGAGTGTCGGGGCAGCGTGATCGCATTGCGTACAGCAGATATGAAGCGGATTTGGGGGCGATGTTAGTGCCAAAGACTGAAATAACCGTTGCTCTGGCCGGCAATCCCAATGTGGGCAAAAGTACCTTGTTTAATACCCTCACCGGACTGCATCAGCATACCGGCAACTGGCCGGGAAAGACCGTGGGCATTGCCACCGGAAAGCTGCGCAGAAAGGAAATAACATATACCTTTGTGGATCTGCCCGGTACATATTCTCTTTGTGGTGCGTCCGAAGATGAAAAAATCGCCGGGGAATATGTCAGCGCCAACGAGGCAGATTGCGTGGTGGTTGTTTGCGACGGCAGCTGTCTGGAACGAAGCCTTATTTTGGCGCTGGAGATCGTAAAACGATGCAGCCGCACCGTGGTTTGTGTGAATTTGATGGACGAGGCAAAACGACACGGCATAACCGTGGATGAAAGAGAACTGTCCCGGCGGCTGGGCGTGCCGGTGGTGCTGACCGCCGCCGGACGGAAAAAGGGCATCGATGCGCTCCTTGCGCAAATTGAAAAAACGGCTTTTGCAGCAGAGGAAAGAAGCTTGCCAAATTGGGAAAATTCGGTGGCGGCGGCAGAGGAAATTGTCCGGTGTTGTGTAACAAAGACAGATGCAGAAGCGGAGAATTTCCGAAGAAAGGTGGACCGGCTGTTTGTCAGCCGACGGTTTGGTGTGCCGCTGATGTTTTTGCTGCTTTTGGGAATTATCTGGCTGACCGTCTGGGGTGCAAATTATCCCAGTATGCTGCTGGAAAAGTTGTTTGATGCAGGCTATGTGTATCTGTACCGGTGGCTTTCCGGAGTTCCCTGGTGGCTGCAGGGCGCATTGGTGGATGGTCTATATGCCACATCTGCCAGAGTGATCTCGGTAATGCTGCCACCAATGGCGATCTTCTTTCCGCTTTTTACAATTCTGGAGGATGTGGGATACCTTCCCCGGATGGCATTTCTGATGGACCCTTGTATGGCCCGGTGCGGCGGCTGCGGCAAGCAGGCGCTGACACTGTGTATGGGACTGGGCTGCAATGCTGTTGGGGTGATGGGCTGCCGCATTATCGATTCCCCCCGTGAACGCTTGTGCGCCATTTTGACCAATGCCTTCGTGCCTTGTAACGGACGGTTTCCCACGCTGATTTTGCTGGGCAGCTTGTTCTTCCCGGATGTGGGTGCGGCATTGGTGGTGGCTGCTTGCGTGGCTTTGGGGGTGGTGGGAGCGATGGGTGTGTCAGGGCTGCTGAGCAAGACAGTATTCCGGGCCAGAGCCAGTGTGTTTTTGATGGAAATACCGCCCTTCCGCCGCCCCCGGCTTGGGCAGATATTGGTGCGTTCTTTAATTGACAGAACGCTTTTTATTGCAGGCAGAGCCTTGACCGTTGCCGCACCGGCAGGTGTGGTGCTGTGGGTCATATCCAATACACCCGTTCTTGGATGGTTGGCTGCCTTTTTAGACCCGGTGGGGTTGTTTTTGGGAATGAACGGTGTTATTTTGCTGGGATTTATATTGTCGCTGCCTGCAAATGAGCTGCTGATCCCGGTGATTTTGATGAGCCTTACTCAAAGCGGAAATCTGCAATCGGCTGATATTTACGGCAATCAGCTTCTGCTGCAAACGATGACCCTTTCGATGGCTGTGTGTACGATGGTTTTCACCGTGTTCCACTGGCCCTGCTCCACCACCTTAATGACCGTCTACCGGGAGACAAAATCCATAAAAAAGACAGCGGCGGCATTTTTACTGCCAACCGCTGTAGGGTGCGTTTTATGTATTGTGTTAAATCTGCTCATCCAATATATCAGCGCTTAATGCCGATATTTCATAGGCTGTGCGTTCTTCCGGTCCTTCTTCGGTAAGCTTTGTGTAGATCCTGCTTTGCAGCCGTCCGTATATGCGGATACAGTCCCGGGTGTGGCATTCAGACACCTCTTGGGCGGTGCGACCCCAGAGAATGCAGGGAAGATAATCCGCCCGGTGAAATGCCCTGGGTACGGCCAGCATCACATCGCAGATCTCCCGGCCCAGGGGTGTGCGGCGATAGGTAGGCTCCCGGCATAGCGGCCCTTCCACAATCACATCGTTGATCGGCTCGCCGTCTTCTGCGGTGACGGTAGAGGCAAAGACGAAGATAAGCAAATGCCGCGCTCCGTCTTTACGCAGATTGTGGGAACGAATTTGTCCGGTCACGGTAAGCATCTCACCGGCAAAGGGGTCAATGTCCATAATGATTTGTTCTTCGGCAATAATCGGCAGCAAGTCAATCGCACCGGAAAGACGGGGGACTTCCAATATAAATCGGTAGAATCTTCGTTCGTGATTTTCGTGGGAAAATTGGGGCAGAGACTGCAAACTTCCCCGAAGTGTAATGCTGTTTGTCGTTTGTTCCATAGTACCACCTCGATTACAGATGTATGGAACATTCTATGCGCCTTATCCATAAACAGAACAAGGGCAACGCTCTAATCGGAGCGTTGCCCATTGTGCTTATCGTTTCCTTCTGGGGGGCGCTTTTTTCGGCGGCTTTTTGCTGCTGGGTTTGGGAGGCGGCGCTTGTTTGCCGGCCTTTGGAGGCACCGCACGAATCAGACATTTCGGACCGGAGCCGATCAGGTCCTCCCGGTGGGCCTTTAAAAGTGCTTCTTTTACCAAATAGTAGTTCTTGGGATTGCGGTACTGGATCAGTGCCCGCTGCATTGCCTTTTCGTGGGGGTCGGTGGGTACATATACCTTGTCCATTTGCCGGGGGTCAAGACCGGTGTAATACATCACCGTGGAAAGGGTGGAGGGAGTGGGGTAGAAGTCCTGCACCTGCTCCGGATTGTAACCCATTTCCCGGATGTACTCTGCCAGTTCAATGGCTTCCTTCAAGGTTGAGCCGGGATGGCTGGACATCAGATAGGGAACAAGGAACTGATTCATTCCGTATTGCTTGTTCAGCTGGAAATACTTGCTGACAAATCGGTTATACACCGCATTTCTCGGCTTTCCCATCCGGTCCAAAACCGGGTCAGCTACATGCTCCGGCGCAACCTTCAGCTGACCGGAAATGTGGTGCTGAACAAGCTCCTTGAAGAAGGTATCCTTCTTGTCCGCAAGCAGATAGTCAAAGCGGATGCCACTGCGGACAAAGACTTTCTTTACACCGGGGATCTTCCGCAGCTTGCGCAGTAAGCTGATGTAATCGCTGTGGTCTGCATGGATATTCTTGCAGGGGGTGGGGTGCAGACACTGCCGGTGGGGACAAGCACCCTTGGTCAGTTGCTTGTCGCAGGCAGGATGCCGGAAATTGGCTGTCGGACCGCCTACATCGTGGATATAGCCTTTAAAGTCCTTCTCTTTGGTCATAGCCACCGCTTCATCCAGAATGGACTCGTGGCTTCGGGTCTGAATAATGCGGCCCTGGTGGAAGGTGAGGGCGCAGAAGGAGCAAGCACCAAAACAGCCACGATTGCTCACAAGGCTGAATTTCACCTCTTCAATGGCCGGCACACCGCCCAGCTTTTCGTAGCTGGGGTGATAGGTGCGGCAGTAGGGCAGAGCGTAGACTGCATCCATTTCCTGGGTGGTCAGCGGCTTTTGGGGCGGATTTTGCACCACAAAAGTCTTGCCGTAAGGCTCAACCAGCCGCTTGGCGGTGAAGGGATCGCAGTTGCCGTACTGCACCCGGAAGCTTTCCGCATAGGTGCGCTTGTTTGCCTTTAATGCATCAAAACCGGGCAGCATAATCGAGGGCAAACTGTCATCCAGATCGGTCGTTGTATAGACAGTGCCGTCGATGTAAGTAATGTCTTTGATGTTAAGACCGGAATTTAGCGCGTCAGCGATCTCCACAATACTCTTTTCGCCCATACCGTACATCAAAAGGTCTGCCTGGCTGTCCAGCAAAATGGAGCGCTTTAAGCTTTCGGACCAGTAGTCGTAGTGAGCCAGTCTGCGTAGGCTGGCCTCGATACCGCCAATAAGAATGGGAACATCCTTGTAAGTCTGGCGAATGAGATTGCAGTAGACCACGGTAGCATAATCCGGGCGCTTGCCCATCACACCACCGGGGGTGAATGCATCGGTCTTGCGCTTGTGCTTGGTGACGGAATAGTGGTTTACCATAGAATCCATATTGCCGCCGGACACCAAAAAGCCAAGGCGCGGTCTGCCAAGAATGTCAATGGACTTGGGATTTTTCCAATCCGGTTGGGAAATGATGCCCACAGTATAACCGGCATTTTCCAAAACCCGGCTGATAATGGCATGTCCAAAAGAGGGATGATCCACATAGGCATCGCCAATCACATACACGAAGTCGCACTGATCCCAACCCCGCGTTTGCATATCTTGTTTTGAAATAGGCAGAAATTCCATACCGGCCTCCACAGTCATTTTGTCTATTATAACATCTTTTGCACCAAAAGGGAACTGATAAATTCTTGACAGTGGAGATAAATCCAATATAATGAAGAAAAAGGGAGTGATCGAATGGCTGTCCGGCTCAATGATGACCAGGAAATGGTAAAGACTGTAAAAGAGGGATTAAAACGCACCGGCGGCTATTGCCCTTGCCGTCTGGAGCGGACGGAGGAGAATAAGTGCATCTGTAAGGAATTTCGCCAGCAGATGGCCGATCCGGCCTTTAAAGGGTATTGCCACTGTATGCTGTATTATAAGGACTAAATCGCGGCAAACTTTTTAGGAAAAACGCGAAAAAGAGGTTGACAAATCAAATCTACCGTGTTAATATACTCTAGCGTTAAGCGAAAACCAAATATGCGCGAGTGGTGGAATTGGTAGACTCGCTAGATTCAGGTTCTAGTGTTCACTGCGGACGTGCGGGTTCAAGTCCCGCCTCGCGCACCAAAAAAAGCAGATACCCAATCGGGTATCTGCTTTTTTTCGTGGCTCGGAAAGGGCCTTGAACCCATCTAAATGCAACGCGGACGAGCGTTGCCGCCGCCAGCTGGATGGCGGCGAACCTTAATTTTCTGCCTCCGGGCAGAAAATGCATATCAAGTCCCGCCTCGCGCACCAAAGCATTCAAACCCGAACCTTTTACCAATCGGTGAAACGTTCGGGTTTGTTGTTTTCTTAAAAGATGTTACATAAGTCTTTGTTTGTGGCAGTACAGCGTTAATCGCTCTGTACTGCCACTTCATCGTTTCAATGAATTTCGCACATAAAAGTAGAATTGAAATGAAGATTTTTAAAACAATTGTTTTAGTATTAATGGTAGCAATAAATTTACAGACTGGATATTACGCTTTGCTATATAAAGTCGAGATAGCGACAGGCACTTTTCTCATATGCTTAGGTTTGACATTATTTGTTGCAAGCGATGGTGGAATGTAATCCAAAAACTAGTCTATATATTAAAAGTCGCTTTTTCTCATTAAATGTTGTCCCAAAATTAAGATTGTTTTCAAAATGGGACATTTATTGAAACTCGTTTTTTTGTTCCTTATATTATCTCAAAACAAAAATCGCCCAAATATTGTAAAATAATATTGGGCACAGGAGGTAATATTATGGGAAATATTTATGGTTATGTGAGAGTATCGAGTATCGATCAAAACGAAGACAGGCAACTTATTGTTATGGATGAAAATAATGTGCCGAAGGACAATATCTATATTGATAAGCAGTCCGGCAAGGATTTTGAGCGGCCGCAATATAAAAAACTCGTTAAAAAATTAAAATCAGGAGATTTACTCTACATACTTAGCATAGACCGCTTAGGTCGCAATTACGAAGACATTCAAAAGCAGTGGCGAATACTCACGAAAGATATTGGAATAGATATCTGTGTTATTGATATGCCGTTGCTTGACACGAGAAACGGGAAAGACTTAATGGGAACATTTATTGCTGACCTTGTCTTGCAGATACTTTCTTTTGTGGCGCAGAGCGAACGCGAAAATATAAAGAAACGACAAGCACAAGGCATTGCCGCTGCAAAAGCAAAGGGTGTTAAGTTTGGGAGACCGGAGGTTCCCTTACCCGAAAACTTTGATAAAATTATTAAAGATTGGGATAAAGGAAAGATATCAACTGCCGAAGCCCTTAAACTCTGTAATATGAGTGAATCCACCTTTTATCGGCGCAGACGAGAATATAATTTAACACATAAATAGAGAAAGCAGTCAAAAGGTGTACCTTTTGACAAATGCAAAACATCGCAATATTAATCTATCCCTTTTCGACAAATTATGAGTTTTTATTCACAAACGGTTGATTTTAACAGCGTTTTATGATAAAATATACTGTATGAAATTAGCAGTCAAAAGGTACACCTTTTGACAATGTTTGCAAATAGGAGGTTATTTTATGGCACAGATTGCTGATATTATCAAATACGAGGGTGATAATAGCACTTTTATCTGGAAGCATCCGAATGAGGATTTCAATAGTTTGACTCAACTTATCGTTCACGAAAGCCAAGAAGCCATTTTCTTTATGAATGGTCAGGCGCTGGATCTGTTCGGTCCCGGTCGCTATACTCTTGAAACACAAAACATTCCCAAACTTGGCAAGGCACTAAATCGCACTACTGGCGGTGATACACCATTCCATTGTGAGGTTTATTTTATAAACAAAACCGAGCAGATGAATATCAAATGGGGCACTGACAGTAAGGTACAGTATATTGAACCTACATACAGTTTCCCGATTTCTATTGGTGCATCGGGTGAAATGAGCCTTCGTGCAGAAGATAGCCGTAAATTGCTTTTGAAACTTGTTGGCACCGAGAACTTCCTTGGCCAGCAAAAGCTTGTCGGTTTCTTCCGCTCTTTCCTTATGACAAGGGTTAAAACCTACATTGCCCAAGTGATGAAGGCTAATGCCATCAATATTTTTGAGATTGATGAAAATCTCACATTGTTCTCAAATTCTATTAAAAATCTGCTTATTAGTGACTTTGCGGATTACGGCGTATCGCTGGAACAGTTCTTTGTGACCAACGTCCTAAAGCCTGACGGCGATAGACAATACGAAAAATTCAAAGAACTTCACTTCCGTCAATATGCTGATATTGCCGAAGCAAAGCTTCGTCAGCAGATCAGCGTAATTGATGCACAGACCGAAGCACAAAAGGTTGTAATTGATTCACAGGCACAAGCCACCAAGCGTGCGCAAGAGGGTTATACCTACGCTCAAGAGCGTGGCTTTGACGTTGCAACTGAGGTTGCAAGAAATGAAGCTGTTGGTGAGTTCACTAATATGGGTGTTGGCTTTGGTACAATGGCCGGTGTCGGCGGCGCTGTTGGCGGTATGGTTGGCGGTATGATGAACGATGCAATGGGAGCGGCAACTACTCCTGCTGCTCCTGCCGATGATATGGCAGCATTTAAGGCAAAGGTTGACAAACTCACCATGATGAAAGAAGCCGGAATGATTTCGGATGAAGAGTTTAATACAATGAAAGCCAAGTTGCTTTCCGAGATTATGTAAGGGGTGAAGTAAATGAAAAAGAATTTTAAGTTTTACATAATTATTTGGGCTATTTTTTTAGTGCTTTACAACTTAACCGTATTCCTCATAAAACCTGTTGTCCCGGGATACGTAATCAATTATGATGCTCGTTTTTGGATTTCTTGGGGCGTGATTATTGCGACCTATATCGGGCAACTGTTTTGCTCCAAGCTTACCTTTGATTCTAAAAATAATGAAAAACTGTTCTTGAATATCCCCCTCATAACACAGAGTTATACGTCTCTTGTTGTTGCAACGATTGCAGGTACGGCTTTAATGCTTATTCCCGATTGCCCCATGTGGATTGCTGCAATTGTATGTGCCGCTGTACTTGGACTCAGTGTTATATCTATTATCAAAGCAAAAGTTGCCGCAGACATTGTCAGCGAAACAGACGATAAAATCAAAGCGCAGACTTCCTTTATAAAAACACTTATCGTTGATGCGGAATCTCTTATGAGTCGCGCGCAAAACGAAACCGCAAAAGCTGCGGCAAAAAAAGTTTACGAAGCGGTGCGTTATTCTGACCCGATGTCTCACGATGGTCTTTCGAGCATTGAAAGCGAAATTGCAATTAAATTCAATCAATTCGCTGGTGAAGTAACCGCAAATAGTGAAGATATTACTACAATTGCAGAAGAATTGATTGTTTTAATTTCTGATAGAAACAAAAGATGTAGATTATTAAAGTGATGGTATGTTATGACTATTGATGAATATGCTCAAAAATACAGCGTAAAGAAAAAAGAAACGGTAATCAAGTGGATTTTAGATGGGTTGGTGCCCGGTGCTGATTTAGCAACAAATTACATCCCGGATTCAGCACGCCAACCATACACAAATGCACGTGCTAAAAGCGCCGATTCTATATATTACAGTATTGTTAAGGCTACAAAGAATTTGTATCATGTTACAGCTAAAATTTATAATTTGTGTGACGATGAGTTTAATGGATACATTAATAGACTTGTCGAAGCGGGATTGATAATTATTAGGGTTACTGATGGTGTCACATATTATGATTCTCCCATTCCTAGCAAAGATTGTAATAAGAAATTTATTATTGACGCCATCGAAGCCGGTGCAAGAGGTATAGCTCAAGGTGTAACAACGGCGTTAGCTAATGCAAATGCGTAATAAAAGGGGTAGATTAAATGTCAATTTTTAAATGTAAAATGTGCGGCGGCACATTAGAAATTAACAATAACGAAACGGTTGCTGAATGCGCATATTGCGGTACAAAGCAAACGCTTCCTAAATTAGACGATGAAAAGAGAGCTAATCTTTATGACAGAGCTAACCATTTTCGTCGCAATAACGAATTCGATAAAGCATCGGCTATTTACGAACAGATTTTGAATGAGGAGGGTAGCGATGCCGAAGCATATTGGTCTTTAGTTCTTTGCCGTTACGGTATTGAATATGTTGAAGATCCCACGTCTCATAAGCGTGTACCTACCGTAAACAGAGCACAATTCACTTCGATTTTTGATGACGATAACTATAAATCCGCTTTGCAATATGCTGATGACTATCAAAAATCAATTTATGAAGAAGAAGCAAAAGCAATAAATGAGATTCAAAAAGGAATTCTTGCGATTTCTCAAAAAGAAGAACCTTTTGATGTTTTTATCTGCTACAAAGAAACTGACAATTCCGGCAGAAGAACTCCGGATAGCGTTTTAGCAAATGATCTTTATCATCAGTTAACTCAGGAAGGCTTCAAAGTTTTCTTTGCTCGTATTACACTCGAAGATAAACTTGGTTCAGCTTACGAGCCCTATATTTTTGCCGCTTTGAACAGTGCAAAGGTGATGGTTGTGCTTGGAACAAAACCCGAGTTCTTCAATGCCGTTTGAGTCAAGAATGAGTGGAGCCGCTATCTTGCGCTTATTAAAAATGGTGCGAAGAAAATGCTTATCCCTGCCTATAAAGATATGGATCCCTATGATTTACCAGAGGAGTTCTCACATCTTCAGGCACAGGATATGTCTAAACTTGGCTTTATGCAGGATCTTATTAGAGGAATCAAGAAAATCATTGGTTCTGATGAGCAAAAATCCTCTGTAAGAAATGTTGCAGTAGAAACAGGTGTTAATACTGATGCATTGCTTAAACGTGCTTTTATTTTCCTTGAAGATCGCAACTGGGATAATGCGGATGGTTATTTTGAGAAAGTTTTAGATTCCGATCCGGAAAATGCGATGGCATACCTAGGGAAGATGATGTTACAACTTCGTGTTTCACGACAGAATGAGCTCGCTGAGTTAACTACTCCATTTGATGATAATGGTTACTTTGAAAAAGCTATCAGATATGCCGATGCCACCCTAAAGAACACTTTACAAGGATATATTGTAACAATTAACGAGCGTAATGAACACAATCGTTTAGAAGCGGCATACCAAGAAGCGACATCTATGATGGAATCCGCCGATGATGAATCTGATTATATAGAAGCTGCAGAAAAATTTGAAGCTATTTCTGATTATTTGAATTCATCTGAACTTTCTTCAAAATGTCGTGAACTGGCGAAAACTGCACATGATGAAACAATATATCAAGTTGCATATCGAGAAGAAACCCGAGAAACCATTGATATGTCAAGCAAAGTTTCTGCTCTCGAAAAAGCAATATCAAAATATAAACAAATACTCGAATATAAAGATTCTACCGACAGAATTTCAAAGCTCAATTTAGATATTGAGGAATTAAATAAAAAAATTGAAATCGCAAGAAAGCGTAATAAGAAAATTGCAATCATTCTATCTTCCGCAGCGGCTTTTGTAATTGCATTCTTGGTAGTTCTTTTCAACGTCATCATTCCGGCAGTAAAATATAGTTCCGCAAATAAATGTGTTGAAAGCAAAGAATATCTTGAGGCTATTGCAATTTATGAAGAATTAGCAGACTATAAAGACTCTGCTGACAAAGGTATTTCTACCCGTTATTTGCTTGCATCTTCGCAGCTTGAAAACAAAGAATATCAAAATGCTTATGACAATTTCACTTTGATTAAGGATTATGAAGATAGTGCGGCGAAGCGACAAGAAAGTGGCTATGGGTATGCACAAGCACTTATGACTGATAAAAAATATCAAGAAGCTATTGATATCTTTGGTAGCATTGGTGATTACGAAAAAAGCGCTGACCTTAAAAATCAATGCTATTTAGAGGGTGCAAAACAGTTTTATGCCAACAAAGAATATTATAGTGCGTTAACTTGGTATGAAAAAGTTAAGGCATATGATAAAAATGCCGATTTCTATGTTGATTCTTGCTATAATTATGGTGTGCAACAGATCAAGGCTGGTGCTTATGGTAACGCATTGATTTTTCTTGGCCGTGTTGGAAATTATAGTGATGCGAAAGAACAAATCAAAACTGCCAAATACGGGTATGTTAATGCTAATAAAAACAACCATGATAATACAACTTTTAAATATTTGAAAGAACTGAAATCTGCGGGATATAAGGATAGTGCAAGTATTTATAAAGAGTTGTATGCGTGGAAGGCTACGATAATAGCAAATGATGACGAAGATGGAACAACAAATATGTCCTCAATTAGCAAATATGCAACTGCATATTTTCATGTGTCGCTATCGGGTGGAGAACCTGGAGCAAGCACTAAAGTAAAATATGTTAAAACCACGCCCGATGGGTCAACTTATACGGATACTTGGGATGATAATTGGTCAGATGGTTATAGTGGTTGGACATCGTGGAGTTATGAGACACCGTTGTACGGAAAAGAAGGGACTCTAAAAATCAAAGTATATGATGGCAATGGAAATATGATAGGAGAACATTCGGTTAAAATTACCGGATAGCTGGAGAGATTTATATGAGTGAACATCTTGATTTATCAGTTTGTATTAATGAGGCGGATTCGTTCTTATGGGTCGCAAGGAAGATAGAAGAAGATTTTGATGGTTTTTTGTGCGGCGGAATGTATCCGTTTACAGTAAATGCTGCTTTTGCTTGTGAATTATATATGAAAGCAATCTTGATACACAATTCCACCGATGGTACTATCGCAAGAGGTCATAAACTTGATGAGTTGTTTGATTTTTTGCCAAAAGATGCTCAAAACCAGGTTGAAACACGCTTTAACAAAAAACTTAAACACGATCTACATTTATTGCTTGCAGAAATTAGTACTGCCTTTGTAGAATGGCGGTATGCGTTTGAAAGAGGAGTAAAAATCAATGTGACCGGTATTCTTGCGTTTGCAACCGCATTGCAGGAATACGTAGACATATTACGAGAAACAAAATAATGTCAAAACAGCCGACCAACGAACAAGTTGGTCGGCTGTTACTTTAGGTAACATAATTATAAGATAAAATTAGAATAAATAACATTTTAACTCCATTTCTTCTATTCATTTAAGTTTTCTTGAAACTCAAATATAACCTTTTTTACATTTATATCAAAGAGTCGCGGTGGTCGCGGCTCTTAATTTTTTGTGTAAAAGAGGTTATTTTAATGTTAGACAGAACAGAGTATGAAAATTATTGGTACGCTTTCCAAAAGAAGTTGGACAAACTTTTGGACGAGCGTAATATGTCCTATCGAGAATTAAGTATTGAGCTTGGCAAATCGCCGGGATATATTCACGACATTCTCAGCCGAAGAATCGATCCGTCCACTATATCTTTGTTTGCAATGGCAGCATATTTTAACTGCTCAATATGGGATTTTTTAAATATTAACAAGTAAAAGTTCGGGTGTATCGTTTGTCAAACAACACATCGGGCAAATCTATTGACGCTGAAAAAATCACATGCTAAACTGACTATACTTCATTCATAATTAAGAAGGAGTGAACACAAAGAGCAATAAAAATGATTGTATATTATTGTTGCTCTTTGCCTACTTTTATGTTTTGTCTTCGGTAAGTGACGGAGCAAAAAAGAACCATAAAAGGAGGATTCAAAAGGCAGAGCAATTCATTTGCTAAATTGTGATGATTACTTACTGACAACAAAACTGTTTTGCGGTAAATGCGGTGTTTATATGACCGGTGAAAGCGGAACCGCACGAAACGGTACAGTTCATCGATATTACAAATGTAACAACGCTAAGTATAAACATACTTGTGATAAAAAGACGGTTAAAAAAGCGATAATGAATCTTAGTACCCAATAAAGCGGTACAACAAGCCAAAGACTACGTACGAGGGTATCAAATGAAAGAAATTGCAGTAGTGCACTGATAATTGCTAAAAATATAGCTGGGTGAATAAGGAACTGGAAGAAATTGTCGGAGAAATTATCTTCCGACATGTCGTTAAAGTTAAAGGATGAATAGCTGAATAGACTTTTTGTGCGTTGTTTCCAACTGCCCAACAGTCCGTTTATAAGCAGCAAAAAAATGCAAGTAATAGATTTATTGCAAGATAAGTCCAAGTCATATTAAACGCACCTCATAAGTAAAATTCTTTAATATTATAACACGGCTTTTGACATTATTCTACAGTTATCTTATTCAACAAAGAAAGCTGTTTTGGAGATTAATACACACGCATACCTTGCCCTTTTGATATTGTAATGGTATAATAACCGCAGAATAGAGGTGTTATTATGCCAAATATAATCGAAATAACAGATTTCTGCGCGCCGGAGCTGGATGTTTATGCCCGGTTGACGGAAGCGCAGCTGATGAATCGCTTTGACCCATCAAAGGCAATGTTTATTGCCGAAAGTCCAAAGGTGATCGACCGGGCGCTGGATGCCGGGTATCAGCCGGTTTCTATATTGGTGGAGCGCAGCCGGATGGTAGGGGAGTCGTTGGATGTGATATGTCGCTGCGGCGATGTGCCGGTTTACACGGCGGATATGGATGTACTGACCCAACTGACCGGCTATCAGCTGACAAGAGGTCTTCTGTGCGCGATGCGCCGCACAAAGCTCCCCAAACCGGAAGCCGTTCTTAAAAAAGCGCGACGGGTTGCGGTTTTGGAGGAGGTTATGAATCCTACCAACATTGGCGCGATCTTCCGCAGCGCGGCGGCGCTGGGTATGGATGCGGTGCTGCTGACCCCCGGATGCAGCGATCCCCTTTATCGCCGCAGTGCCAGGGTGAGTATGGGAACGGTGTTTCAGATTCCCTGGACCTTCCTGCCGGATAACTGGATAGATGTATTGAAGGAAAACGGCTTTCAAACGGCGGCGATGGCGCT
>JAGBVD010000109.1 GCA_017630495.1 Oscillospiraceae bacterium | reverse complement strand
GTAACCGTGTCCTGCGTACATAGTGGATTGGAACATCTCGCCGCTGTCGCACATACTGCGAAATGCGTCTACATCTACATAGTTATACCATTTATTCTGCTCCACTGCGGTGGGGTCCTGGGTGGTGTAGCTGACAAGCTTTTCCAGCGTGTCTGTTTGGGCCAGCACCCGGGAGGCAATCTTGGATTTGCCGCTGCCGGAGGGTCCTACCAGAACAACAATCCCCGGCTCTTTCCAGGCGGAGGCGTCCTTGCGAATGCTGTAGCTGTCCGCAATGACCTCCACCAGCTTCAAAAACTCGTCATAGTTATTGACTGCCAGCAGACCGGTAGCATCCCGATTCCAGGGACGGCGCATCAAAATGGGATACTTGGCGCTGGAGCCGAGAATGTTGTGCATACCGTCGTCGAAAAGAATGTCCACCTGAATTTTATCCTTCCGGGAGCCCATATAGATGTGATCCGGCGGAATCTCCGGAAATTCTTCCAGGATCCGCTTTGCGCGGATGCCCATAAATTCCGGCGGAATGGCAGTAGAGATAAAGACTTCGGTCATAGCCGAGAGTTTGCGGACAAACTCCTTGGCACCCTGGAATACAGGTTGCGTCCGGTAAAAATCCGGGTCGTTGAAATATTCGTAGACCACATCGATCCGGGTGCCGTGGCGGCCCCAGTGCTCCATCTCGTAAATGCTTATGGGTGGGTCGAATTTGTATTTTTCATTGGCAAGCTTGATAGCATAGCCGGTGCAATCCATCAAAAGATCATCAATATCCAATGCTGTAGACAGCCGGTATTTTCTGCTCATAATATTACCTCTTTCCTATAAAAGTGCGTCGCCCAGCGGAGGAGCGGCTGCATCACACTGTAATGTCCTTTAAAAAAAGCAGCTTGCCGTATTTGATACAGAAACACGGAAAGCTGCACACTTACTATTGTACAATATGTGACAAAAAAATCAAGTTTTTTGTAATGCCGGACAGAAGCAAAGAAAACAGCGCAGTGAATTTCACTGCGCTGTTTTGTGCTTTATTCGGGAATAGAATAGTTTTTCTTTATTTTGTAGCCGATGTTATTTTAGAATCTTTCCAGAACTTTCGGATTATTAATTGCTTGTTGATACATTTCTTCGGTTATAAGACCTTTTTTTCGCAGTTCGGTAATGCGGGCAATCTTCCGCTTGCGATCTTCCTTTGTATAAGTAGGAATATCCTCTTGTGGCTCATCATCTTCGACGAAATCATCCTCAACAAAATCGTCTTCATCTGCTTCGTCGGTAGGGGTATAATCGCTGTCATAGTTATCTTCTGTTAGTTTTTCAAGAATGAGTCTGGTGTTGTCTTCGTTATCACAAGTTCTCTCAACGAATTCACCGAAAGCATACATGGCCCAACTACCGATCCATACTAAAACAGGGGCAATAATTGCTGCAACAAGTGGAATCACAACGAATTCAGATTCTTCTGCGATTAGAATAAAAAAAGCAATCGGTGCAGCAATCCAAATTAGCAAAATGGTTATCCAACAAGACCACTTTGCCAAGTTTTTGATTTTGCCGCCGATGTTTTCAAAATTAAAGATTTCTGAAATTTTACCCATATGTATTCTCCTTGTCGGTTTTTGCTTATTATACCACACTCGCATTAAAAAGTAAATCCTGCGGTATAATCTCCGTTTGTTTACAGATACTAACAGCGTAATTTGTAAAATAAGGAGATAGATATATATGAAAGCTACTGGTATCGTCCGTCGGGTGGATGACCTCGGGCGTATTGTGATTCCCAAGGAGATTAGAAGAACCCTCAAGATTCGTGAGGGTGATCCGCTGGAGATCTATACGGAGAAGGATGGGGGTGTGATCTTCCGCAAGTATTCTCCTATGGGGGATCTGCAGGAGTTTGCCTCCCAGATGTGTGAGGCCATCGGCGCTAACACCGGCCATGTGGCGGCGGTGTCTGACCGGGACAGCGTGATCGCCCTTTCCGGCGCGCCCAAACGGGAGCTGATGGATAAGACCAACTCCCAGGAACTGGACAAGCTGATGGAGCAGCGCAAGAACTATCGTTACGAAGCAGGGCAAGTTCCGGTCCGGGCGGCAGAGGGCGTGGAGAAGTACCATCTGGGCGTGGCGGCGCCGATTTTGAGCCAGGGCGATTTGATGGGTTGCGTGATGCTTTTGCTTACAGAAAATGACAAACCGATGACAGAGGCGGACCAGCGTCTTGCACAAACAGTTGCCGGATTTTTGGGTAAACAGTTGGAAAGCTGAATAAATACCGGGAAATTGAAGCCCCCACAGCGCACAAGTTTTCGCGCTGTGGGGGTGTTTTTACGGGGAAATACCGGGATTTTTCTCCACGGATGCCGCAATATTGGGGCATATAATGAAAAATAGCAGGGTTTTTGTGCAATTTGACCAATAGGGAGGGGTTGACAAGGGGAGGGGTCTGTGCTATAATTCGTTACAGGTTGTAACTTTTAGAAACAATTGTGCAACCGTGAAAGGAAAGGTGTTATGACCAAACCCATCCGTTTGGGCTTGCGAGTGATCTGTCTCGCGCTCTGCTTCGTGTGCTTGATCGGCCTTGTGCGGTCGGTATCTGCCGAAGCGGAGACGCAGCCTGCCAAGACCAAGACCACCGTGGTGCGCCAGAGTGCCTATGAAGATGCGCCGGTGATCGGTCAGATGGAGGACGGCACAGAGGTAACTGTGCTGGGCAAACGCAACGGCTTTTATAAAGTGGATTGCTACGATATGAAGGGCTACATCGCAAAGACCCAGATCAAACATACAAAAGACGGAAAGTATATCATTACTTGCCAGTCCAAGTCTTCTGAAACAAAAACCTTTACATACACAGACCGCACAGAGGCAATGACGCTGCGCCACTCCATTTTGGCACTGGCCAAGAAGCAGCTGGGCGAGCCTTATGTCTACGGCAGCGCCGGCCCTTACGGTTTTGATTGCTCCGGTCTGCTGCGGTATCTTTACTCCCAGCACGATATTGAATTGCAGCGTACTGCCAGCAGGCAGCTGCAGGACGGCATCGTGGTTGCCAAAGAGGGAATGCAGGTCGGTGATTTGGTGTTCTTCCGTGTGCGCGGTGAAACCTACCCGGCTTCCCATGTAGGTATTTATGTTGGCAACAACAAGATGATCCACGCCGGACACGAGGGCATTGTGTATGCTCCGCTGAATTACGGTTATTTCTATGACAATTTCCTTTGCGCCCGCCGGGTTATTCACACCGGCACAGCGCAGCTGTCCGAGGAGATCACAGATTTGCAGCAGGTGATTTCCCGCACCGGCATCAGTGGCCGCCAGGCAAGCTAAAACAAAAAGCCCAAGTGTTCCTAAAGAGAACACTTGGGCTTTCAGTTTGTCAAAAGCTTGTGCTTTGACAAACTGTCAGAGGGCAAAGGGGCGTCAAAGACAAACAAATCGAAGGCGTCGGCGTACATAAGTACGGTAGTCCTTCGATTTGTGCAGTAAGTCAAAACACCTTGCGTAGCAAGTAGCTGCTTTTTCTGTTTATAGAAAGGGTGTCGGTTTTCTTGCGTGTTTTTTATCAGTAGTGGAAGGGCAACTTTTTGGATTTTTTGTGTTTTGACGGTTTGGCGGTCCTGTGCCCTCTGTAGCCCAAGTGCGATGCACTTGGGCTTTTCTTGTGGTTGAGAAGGGGCAATACCACAAGATACAGTATGCACACAAAAATCACCCTTGTTTTTCTCCAAATTCTTCAGGGATAATCCGTTGTAAAGGGAAAAAACCTGTGTTATAATGACAAAAAATGCGAAAGGAAGGCCGAAATTGCTATGAACACAGCGCAGGTCAATATCGAACAATCGGATATGCATAAGCTGCTCAGCGCTGCCAATGGCGATGCGGCTTTACTATATCTTTATTTGCGCAGCGGCAATGATCCGGCCAAAGCCGGGCAGGCGCTGAATTTGAGCCAGACCCGTCTGTCCTGCGCCGGCGCCACTTTGCGGCAGCTTGGCTTGTGGCAGGATGAGCGCAAAATGCCGATCATAGGCGAGCGCCCCAATTATTCGGAGCGGGATGTGCTGTCCGCGATGGATACGGACCGGGATTTTCGCTCTCTTTACGGGGAAATCCAGCGGCTGCTGGGCCGTCCGTTAAACACCGAGGAAATGAAGATCATTCTTGGCTTTATCCGTTATTTGGGATTGGCACCGGATGTGGTCTGCGTTCTGGTGTGTTACTGCAAGGAACGGGCGCGGCGCAAGGGCAGTCTGCGCAATCCCTCTCTGCGTACCATTGAAAAAGAGGCTTATGCCTGGGCAGAGCAGGGAATCGACACGATGGAGGAGGCGGCGGCCTTTATCCAGCAACAGAATCAGCGCAACTCCCAGCTGGGAAAGCTGTTGCAGGTGCTGCAGATCCGGGGCAGAAACCTCACCCCCGGCGAGGAGAAATATGCCCGTCAGTGGCTGGATGCCGGTTTTGAAATGGATGCCATCGCGATGGCCTATGAGCGCACCTGTCTGAACACCGGCGCACTGAACTGGGCCTATATGAATAAGATTTTGAGCCGTTGGCAAGAGTCCGGTCTGCTGACTGTAGAGCAGATCAAAAACGGGGACAAGAAGCCCCAGGTACCCAAGGGCGCATCCGGCCAGCTGGGCGCAGCGGAGCTGGAGAGCATCCAAAGAATGTTACGGGAGGGATAAGCTATGTATCGCCCAGAGATCGTTATGCAGGCCAAGCAGCGTTTGGCGCAGCAAAAGGCCGAAAAAGAATCCCAATACCATCAGCACTTGCAGCAGGCTTATGCCCAGCTGCCCCGGCTGAAGGAAATTGATATGCAGCTGCGCAGGACTATGACCCTGGCTGCCCAGACGGTGTTTACCCAGGGTGGCGACCCGGTGGCTGCAATGGAGCAGGTCAAGCAGGAAAACCTTGCCTTGCAGCGTGAGCGCAAGGAACTGATTGAGAAGAATTTTGCCCCCGGCTATCTGGACGAAAGTCCGGTCTGTCCCCACTGCGGCGGCAGCGGCTATGTGGGAAGCACTATGTGCCGCTGTTTGAAAACGCTGTGCGCCCAGGGTCAAAAAGCTTCTTTGTATCAGCTGACCACCGGTGCGGAGCGTTTTGAGAATTTCCGGCTGGACTACTATCCGGAGCGGTTTGACAGCAATGTCGGTGCAACTCCCCGGGTCGTTATGGGCCGCAATTTCGAGACTTGCAAGCAGTATGCTGCGGCCTTTGAAAAGGGAATCGGTAATTTGCTGTTTGTGGGCGGCACCGGTCTGGGCAAGACCTATCTTTCTGCCTGCATTGCCAATGTGGTGACCGAACGGGGCTACTCGGTATCTTATGAAAGCGCGCCCCAGCTGTTTGCAAAGCTGGAAAAGAATCGCTTTAATCCGGATGAGGAAAGCCAGAGCGAAGCGGACTATTTTGCCGCCTGCGATCTTTTGATCATCGACGATCTGGGCACGGAAATGCCCGGTAATTTCGTGACGGCTGCACTGTACGGTCTGCTGAATCAGCGGCTGCTGGACGGTAAGAGTATGATCATTTCCACCAATCTGAACAACATAGAGATCGCCCAGCGCTACTCTCCCCAGATTGCATCCCGCGTTTTGGGTAATTTCAAGAATATGGTCTTCCTGGGTGAAGATATTCGCATCCTGAAAAACAGAGGTATTTAAATGAAAGTTGGCATTTTATTCGATTTGGACGGCACACTGCTGGACACATTGGATGATTTATACACGGCAACCAACCACATCCTGCGGCAGTTTGGCTGCCCGGAACGCTCTCTGAAGGAGATCCGGCAGATCGTGGGCAATGGCGCCCGGGAACAGATTCGCAAAGCACTCCCCGGCAAGGAGAACGATCCGCCGCTGGACGAGGTTTTTCCGGCCTATCTGGCCTATTACAATGTTTCCTGCGAGCAGGGTACGGCTGCGCCCTATCCCGGTGTGTTGGAGGCTATGGAGCAGCTGGCAAAGAAATATCCCCTGGCGGTGGTGTCCAACAAGCCGGATGCCGCGGTGCAGGCTCTGACCAAGAAATACTTTGGGGATGTATACGCCCGGGGTGTCCGGGAGGACTGCCCCAGAAAGCCTGCCCCGGATATGGTCTACCGGACAATGGAAGACCTGGGTGTAGACAAGTGCATTTATGTGGGCGACAGCGAGGTGGATGTGGCCACGGCAAAAAATGCCAATGTGCCTTGCCTGACTGTTCTGTGGGGTTTCCGGGACAAAGATGTGCTGGAACAAGCCGGCGCAACCCACTTCTGTGAAAAAACAGAGGATATGGCTGCCATGATCGAGCAGCTGATCGCAACCCAACTGTAAAAGCAAATAAAGAAGCCGAGGTACAAGCCTCGGCTTTTTAATTGCATTTTTCGACAGATTGTGATAAACTGTGGTGGGTGATGTTTATGTTTTTTAAGACAAGTGAGCATATGCCGGAGGGTCTTGGCTTTTCTGCCTTTGGACCTTTACATCTGCTATGGCTTTTGGCAGGCTTTATTTTGTGCGTAGCGGCCTGCGCTCTCTACAAACGGCTGGAGGAGAAAAACAGAAAGCGTATGCGCGCGGTGCTGGGCGGCTACATCTTCCTGCAGGAAATGGTGAAAAACCTGGTGCTGATCCTGATCGGTGAATTTGGCTGGGGAAATCTTCCGTTTCACCTTTGCGGAATCAACATTTTGCTCATTGCCTTTGATGCGATCAAGCCTACAAAGCCGGTCAGAAGCTTTTTGTATTTTATTGCAATTCCCGGGGCAATGCTGGCGCTGCTGTTTCCCAACTGGACCAATATGCCCCTTTGGAATTTCTTCCATATCCACAGCTTTACCATCCATATTTTGCTGGTGATGTATCCGCTGCTGCTGATCAGCACGGATCAGGTGGCCACCGATCTGAAATCGGCTCTGAAGGGCGTGCTTTTGCTGGTGGCGCTGGCAATTCCCGTGTACTTTCTGAATCTGCTTTGGGACACCAATTTTATGTTTTTGATGCATCCGGATTCCGGTAACCCCCTGGAGCTGTTTGAGAAGCTTCTGGGCTCGCACCTCTGGGGCTTTCCCATTCTTTTGCCGGTTGTCATCGGGATTATGTATGTCCCCATTTTGATTATGAAAAAGCTGAAAAAAGCACCCTGCGAAAGCAAATAAAATTGCCCAAGTGTTCTTTGGAACACTTGGGCAATCTTTTTTTGTTATCAGATGGCGATGCCAGCCATATCCAAAATGGTGGGAACGTTCTTCTCTGCACCGATGGCCATAACATGGACACCGTCGCACAGCTTTTCGTCCTTGATCTTGGCGATCATTTCGGCAGCCATTTCCATACCCAGCTTTGCGGGCAGGCCCTTGATGCCCTTTTCCTTACCCTCGGCAGCGGCAGCAGCCAGCTTGTCGATCATATCCTGAGGAACAGCAATGCCGGGAACATTCTCGTTCATATACTTTGCGCCGCCTGCACCCTTCAGGGGGATGATACCGGCCATAATGTGAACCTTGATACCGGCCTTGTCCACCATTTCCAGGAAGCGTTTCAGCACATCCAGGTCGAAGATGCCCTGGGTCTGGACATACATAGCGCCGGCTTCTACCTTCTGGCGCAGCTTGTTGACCTGCAGGAAGATGGGGTCATACAGAGGGGTAACGGATGCGCCCTTGTAGAACTTGGGTGCGCCGCCGGCGATCTCGTTGCCGCCGCAGTCGCAGTTGGTCTGCTCCATTTTAGAAAGCATCTGCAGAATGCCCACAGAGTCCAGATCGTAAACAGGCTTGGAGTCCTTGCAGTCACCGACTACAGGGTGGTCACCGGTGAGGGCCAGCATGGTGTCGATGCCGAAGCCGGCAGCGGACAGAATGTCGCCCATAATGGCCATACGGTTACGGTCACGGCCGGTCATCTGCAAAATGGGGTCGATGCCAGCCTGCTTGAGCTTAATGCACAGGCCCAGGCCGGTGGCCTTCAGGCATGCAGACTGCATATCAGTAACATTGACAGCGTGGACCTTACCGCGAAGGACCTCGGCGGTCTCCATCTGCTCGGTAAAGTCATAACCCTTGGGGGGCGCCATTTCGGCAGTTACGCCAAACTTGCCGGATTCCAGTGCGTCTTTCAAATTGCTCATTATTTCTTCCCCCTTAAGCTGATCGTTCTGGGATATGCAACAGCGGCATAGCCCTTATCCTCCCGGCGCTCCATCAGCTTTTCCAGCTGATTGGTTGCCTGCAGACGCTCGTAGATCTTGATCCAGGCGCAGTCGTTCTCGGGATTGACTTCGCACTTGCCGTTCTTCTGGCCGCCGCAGGGACCGTTGACCAGGCTCTTGGCACACTGGGTGATGGGGCAGATAGCGCCGGTCTTGCCCAGCACGCACTGACCGCAGAAGCGGCAAGCTTCTTCCCACACGCCAAAACGGACAGCCTCGCCCAGATACATAGTATCATTGGAGGGATATGTAGGAATGCTACCGGCGTTCTTTGCCACGCACTGTACACCGTCGCCACAGCTCATGCAGATGACGCAATCGGGGTTTGCAGCAACGACAGGCTTCATCTTGGCCTTAACGCCCAGATTCATGCAGCAGTAGTCTGCTACGGTAGTGGCAACGACCTTCTTGCCGGCCTGCTCCAAAATGGCAGTCAGTTCAGCAATCTGGGGTTCGCCGCCGGTCTGGCAAGCGGTAGCGCAGCTGCCACAGCCAACGATGGCTACGGTTTTGGCATCGCCGACCATTGCCATAACTTCTTCAATGGGTTTCTTCTGGGTAATAATCATTGATAACAGCTCCTTCTGATAGATTTTCTACTGAATATCATAACGCGTATTTCGGTAAAAATCAACTGAAAAAAGACACTCAGCGCAAGAATCTGTTAAAAAAAGACGAAATCCCCATGATTTTCTCCGGTACGAGGCATTGTAAAGGCAATCTATCTGTGCTATAATGAGTTGGATTTTTGGAAAAACAGGTGCAGCTATGACAAAGTTACAAAAACTGAAACATTATACCATAGGCGATCGGGATTTCTATCGCTATGTGATCACTATATTGGCACCGCTGGTGGTGCAGAACACCGTGACCAATGTGGTCAATCTGATTGACAATGTGATGGTGGGCGCAGTGGGTACGCTGCCCATGAGTGCCGTGGCCATTGTGAATCAGCTTCTGTTCATTTTCAATCTGGCGATCTGGGGTGGCTTTTCCGGTGCAGGCATTTTCGGTACACAGTATGTGGGCGCCGGAGACAATGACGGTATCCGCTACTGCTTCCGTACCAAGATGTACATCGGCGTGTTTTGCACGGTGGCGGCCTTCGGCGTATTTTTGGCGCTGCCGGAGCAGCTGATCTCTTTGTATTTTGCGGAGAACACCACCCCGGCAGATGCGTTGGAGACCCTTCGCCACGGCAAGGACTATCTGTATGTGATGCTCATTGGCCTGCCGGCCTTTGCCGTTTCCCAGGCCTACGGCGGTACGCTCCGGGAAATGGGCGAGACCAAAGTGCCGATGATCGCCAGCGTTGTGGCTATTTTTGTCAACCTGATATTTAACTATATTTTCATTTTCGGCAACGAAGGACTGGCATTTTTGCCTTTTGGCCCTATGGGTGTCAAGGGCGCGGCCGTTGCCACGGTTATGTCCCGGTTTGTGGAAGCCATCATTATGGTGATCTATGTCCACAAGAACGCGAAAAAATATCCCTTTATTAAAGGCGTATACAAAAGCCTCTATCTGCCGAAAAAACTGGTGGGCGATATTGCCCGGAAGGGTACGCCTCTGCTGGTCAACGAGGTGCTGTGGGGCACCGGTATGGCGATGATCATGCAGTGCTATGCCCAGCGGGGTCTGGATGTGGTGGCTGCCACCAACATCTCCAACACCATCAGCAATCTGTTCAATGTGGTCTTTTTGTCTATGGGCAATGCCATTGCCATTATTTTGGGCCATATGCTGGGCGCAAACGAGGTGGAAAAGGCAAAGGTCACCGTGTGGCGGCTGCTGGCCCTTTCGGTGGCGGCTTGCGTGGTGATGGGCGGCCTTTTGGCGGCGATCTCGCCGGTGATACCCTACATCTACAACACAACGGAAAGCGTGCGCGCCACGGCTACCGGCCTTTTGCTGATTGTAGCGATTATGATGCCTATCTTTTCTTTCTCCCACGGCTGTTACTTTGCCCTCCGCTCCGGTGGCAAGACAATGATCACCTTCGCCTTTGACGGCGGCTATACCTGGCTTTTGGCATTCCCCATGGCCTATGTGCTGGCATACTTTACAACGATGCCTATTATTCCGCTGTATCTATGCGTACATCTTTTAGACACGGTTAAGAGCATCGTTGGCTTC
>JAGBVD010000108.1 GCA_017630495.1 Oscillospiraceae bacterium | reverse complement strand
CACGATCTGGACCTGATCCAGCACTTTGCGAAAGCCAAGTGCCATAGCGTCAGTTCTGTGGGCGGTGTTGCCTTCTTCAAGCGGGAAAATGCTCCGGAGGGTGCTACTGAATACTGCCTGGACTGCCCCCATGTGGAAAGCTGTCCCTACAGCGCAAAGCGTGTTTATGTAGATAACTGGAAAGCCGCCGGCTGCCCCGAATTTAAGTGGCCCTGGAATAAAGTTTCTCTCAAAAATCCCAACACCGAAGAGGATTTGTACAGCGGCATCCGCAACTCCGTATTTGGCAAATGCGCCTTTATGCTGGACGCTGACAAGGACGAGCATGTGGTGGACCACCAGCTGGTGCAGATGGCCTTCAAAAACGGTGTGGTTGCTAACCTGAAGATGGTCTTCTCTGCCAATGTGGGCCGGCGCATCGCCCTTTATGGCACATTGGGCGAGGTGGTTATGGATATGTACACCGACAGCGTAGAGGTTATGCCTTACGGTGGCGAAAAGCAGGTGCTGAAGATCAGCGACCACGCTTTCATTGCTGACCAGCACGGCGGCGGTGACCGGGGCATTGTGGAAGAACTTTACGGCATTATGACCGGTGAAATTACCGAGTACACCTCTCTGGAAGAATCTGTGGAAAGCCACCTCATCGGCATTGCCGCAGAAAAGTCCCGTTTAAGCGGCGGCGAGTTGGTAATTGTCCACGAATAATATTGCAAAATACACTCCCGGATGCTATAATGCAACCGGGAGTGTGATATTTATGCATCATAAACAATATACCCTTGACAATCTTGGCTATATGATCTCTTACCCGGATAATTTTGACGAAACTAAAACCTACCCGGTTATCTTCTTTATGCACGGTGCAGGCAATCGGGGAAACGACATCAATAAGCTTTTTGACAATGCCTATTTTCAGATTCTGCCAACCCATAAGGACTTTCCGTTTATCACTGTTGCCCCTCACTGCAGCGCGGACACATGGTTTGAACTGTGGCAGCCGCTGAAGAATCTGGTGCACCACATCACCACCCTTCCCTTTGTGGATGTATCCCGGATCTATCTGATGGGCGTCAGCATGGGCGGCTACGGCGCCTGGCAGCTGGGTATGAGTCTTCCCCAATATTTTGCCGCAATGGTACCTATCTGCGGCGGCGGTATGTATTGGAATGCAGATAAATTGGTCAACGTTCCCGTTTGGGCCTTCCACGGCGGAAAGGATGATATTGTTTTCCCCGAGGAGTCCATTAAAATGGTCAACGCCGTCAACAAATACGGTGGCAATGCCAAGCTGACTATCTACGAAGACAGCTTGCACAGCGTGTGGTTTAAGGTCTATCCCGACCAAGCCGTTTATGATTGGCTGCTTTCTCATAAGAACGAAAACACCAAAGCCTTGATCAATCTCTATGACGACCTGGAATCCTACGGCTAAGGATGTCTGTTTATGAGTAAAAAGTTAGTTGCGGATAAGAATTTCCGGATCGAAACCAAAATCCAAATTGACGGTCTGAAATATTACAATGCCACCGACGACCGTTTTACCATTAACGGTGTGTATTACGCAAATGGCGCATTTTGCCGAATTCCGGATAACCTCACGGAAATAAACGATTGTGTGCAAGAGGTTGCGCCCTGCACCTCCGGTGGACGGGTGCGATTCATCACCGACAGTCCCTACATTGCCATCTATGTAAAAATCCGGGATTGCACCCTGAATCATATCCCCAACTCTCCCCTCACCGGAACGGTTGGCCTTGACCTTTATGAGAGAAAGAATGGCAATCAGCAGTATTTGGGCAGCTTTATCCCCCCGGCAGATTTTTCCGGGGAATATGAATCCGTACTGCAGCTGGGCAATCGGGAGAAGCGGGAATATGTGATCAATATGCCCTTCTTCAGCGGCATATATGAACTGTACATCGGCCTCGACGAAAAGGCGGCCATTGATCCGCCTACGGCCTATGCCCATTCCACACCGGTGGTATTCTACGGCAGTTCCATCACCCACGGTGGCTGCGCTTCCCGTCCGGGAAACACCTACCCTACCATCCTCTCCCGGATGCTGGATACGGATTATATCAATTTGGGTTTTGCCGGCGGTGCCCGGGGCGAGGATGCCATCGCAAATTACATCGCAGGCCTGAAAATGTCCTGCTTTGTCTATGACTATGACCACAACGCCCCCAACTGTGAGCATCTGCAAAATACCCACGAGAAGATGTTTCAAACCATTCGCAAGGCCCAGCCGTCGCTTCCCATCCTCATCCTTTCCCGGCCCAAGGTCCATTTAACACCGGACGAGAAAAAGCGGCTTTCTATCATACAAACCACTTATGAAAATGCCATCCAAGCCGGCGACAAAAATGTGTACTTTATCCCCGGCCCGGAGCTGATCGGTGAAGATGTGATCGAAACTGCAACAGTTGACAATGTCCACCCCAACGACAGCGGCTTTTTAAGTATGGCCCTGGCAGTTCAAAAAGTTCTAAAGCCTCTTTTGTAAATAAAAAGTGCTCACCGAGAAATTGTCGGTGAGCACTTTTATTATTCAAACTTAATGGCATAGATGTCGCAGTCGAACATTTCGATTTCCAAAGTAACCGGCTTGCCGGAAAGACGCTTAATTGCCTCATCGTCCTCAAAGCGGATGCGCTTGTCCGTGGCGTTACCAAATACCTCTACAGAGGTGTAGCTTTCGTCGCCGCACTTCAGCGTGAAATACGCGCCGCCCCGGGCAGAGGTCTCAATATTGGCATACAGTTTTTCGCCGCTATAGACAAATTCCTTGGTAACCAATTTGACCTCTTCGCCGCCGGCATGGCGGGAAACGAAGCCATCCAGACGGCAGGTATACTTGACGATCCGGTTATAGCCTTCCACCTGACGGAAGTTCTCCCGGACCATAATCATATACTCGTTGTCTGCGCCGGGAATTTCCGAAGGCACTTCGGCAACTGCAGGAGCAGCCGCGCCATCGCCGTAGACAAAGGCGGCAGGATTTTCCGGAGGAGGCGGCAGGAATGTCTCGTCATATTTGGTAAAGGTATGTCCATCCCGGCTGGTCATAAACAAGCTGTCGGTGATGGCAAGGCCAAAGCGGGCAATTCTGCCCATCCTCTCCTTTCTGGCATCCAGACCGCACAACTCGTCATAATTCTTTGTCCAGGACTTGCGTTCCGTGTAGCGCAGGGGGAACGCCACCAGAATGTGGGGCGCTCTGGGGTACGGGAAGACACAGTTGTTGTAGATCTGGAAATCCTTACCGTTGTATTCAATTTTATGCTGTTTGGACCAATTCTGAAAATCCGTAGATTCGATTACCCGGACATCCCGCATAAAGGAGAATGTACCTGCTCCCGGCTCACGCATTGCAAAGGCCTCGGGGTCATAAAGCTGATTGGCTACCTTGTCGGTGAAGGAGCGGTCAATTATGCCGATATCCTCACCGGGCTCGTGTTCACCCCTGTAATAGGAAAAATACTTACCGTGGCCAGCGCTCCAGAATGCCCGATTTTGGGAGTCAAACTCACCGTCCTCGGTAACCAGGTCGCACTTGTTAAAGTGAATGCCATCCGCACTTTTTAAGCATACCAAAGCCACATGGCCGCACCACCAGCCAACCATTTTATATTTTTCATCCGGCTTGCAGGCAGGACCATCGTCATAAAACACGGAGAAATTGTCAAAGCCTACAAAGCCAAACTTTTCCAGCATTTCATTATTTAGGATGATGTTATTATGCTTTGAGCCGCCGAATTCCACAAGGCCCAGATCCGGTCTTGTCCAATGGAGAGCATCCTCACTTTCCATAACGGCAACGCACCGCTCCTTCGGGATGTTGTGTCTGCCAATATAGTAAAAGCGCCACTTGCCTTCGGCATAAATCAGGCTGTGCATATGGGTATGGCCTTCCCAAGGCTGATCCATTTCAAAAAGAACGCCCCGTCTTACCGGCTTATGTAAGCGAACTTCAGCTGTGGTTTTTTCTTCGTCGATCAGATAATTGTCAAAAAAACATTCCCGATTGCTTCCAATATTCAGCATAACCGTTCTCCTTTAAAGCACTGTTTTCATTTTCTGCAGGGTTTCTTTTCCGCAGGTATAAATGAAGGACCAATCCGCACCGGCAAATAGCATATCCGGCTGGAAGGCTGACCAATTTTTAATTTCCTGATCCGTCAAGCCGCCGGCAATACCAATCACTTTGTTGTGTTTTTTCAAGATTGTAATTGCCTTTTTCATTGCAGCTTCTGTTTTCTCTCCAAAAACATTCAGGAAATCGCCCAGCGAGCCGGAAAGGTCATTCGGTCCGAAGATAAATCCGTCCACATAGGGAATCTTCAGAACTTCTTCCAGATCTTCAATAAAATCGATATGCTCGATTTGCACAAAGCGGCACATTTCAAAACTGGTCTTT
>JAGBVD010000107.1 GCA_017630495.1 Oscillospiraceae bacterium | reverse complement strand
TCTGCATCCCCGTGAGTTCGTGCTCACGGGGATGTTTTCTGTCCACCCGTCCTCTTTTGGAACTCTGAAAAGAGTTAATTTGGTCGGCGGAATATGTTCGGTATTTTTTCGGGGATTTTTAAGGATTGACTTGATTTGCTCTTGGCGGCAACAATCTGCCTATCCATTCGTTCTTTCATTTCGGTAAGTATTATATGCTGGGTGTTTTTTATGGCGATAAGTACTATTATGTGTTCTCCAGCAAAATACCGTCTTGTGCCGAGGCGATTGCCCGCTTGCGGTAGGCACCGGGAGAGGTGCCTACCAGAGAAGAAAAACCGGTAATGAAATAGTTATAGTCTGCAAAACCGCACTCCATGGCCACATCCGTAATTCGCATATGCGGGTGGTCTGTAAGCAGCTTTTTTGCCTTTTGGATGCGCAATGCGCGGATATGCTTGGAAATGCCGCAGCCATAAAGCTGGTTGGAAAGCTTATAAACACGAGAACGGCCAATCTTAAACGCACGACAAATTGTGGCAGCCGTGATGTCCTCGCAGAAGTGCTCATTGATATAGGTATCTATTTGGGCAGCCAAGGAATCTTCCCTCAGTGCCACCATCCGTTGCATAACCAGAAAAGAGGCGGTTGCGTGGAGGATGTGGGCTGCGGAAAGAATATATTCATTGGAAGCCCGGGGACAGTCAGGAAGGGCAGCCTTCAGCTTTTCTTGATCCACGGGATAGCCTTTACAGCATTTTTGTATGGTTTCCCACCCCTCATCCCAGCTTTTATACGCAAACACATGACCAAACAGGAGATAACCAACCAATGCATTTCCTACCCACAGGGGCATGACTGCTTCCGTAAGACCTGCGTGACAGCGATAGATATAGGTGCTGCTTTGCCTGGAAGCAATGGTACAGGCAGCACGGTCACAGGCAGCGCAGGCTTGTCGACCTTCCTCGGTTGCACGAATCAAAGAACAGAAGGGAGACCGATTTTCCGGGTAAGATACAAGCTCTGCAAAATGACTGTCGAATACCGTAATACGGATATTTGCGATACGGTAGAAATCGATCAATAAATTTTGTAATTGTTCTACATTGAATGCCGAAACCATAGAAGCCTCCATATTTTGCACAAAATATTACATTGAAATTGTAACACACAAACGGACAAAATCAAAGTGTTTTATACATTTTTCTATATAAGTTTTTCCTGTTTCTTTTTAAACTAGTATTAGTGAAATTATTAACTAGGAGGAAACTACTATGAAAAAGATGACATTTGCTCTTTGCTTCTGCAACCGTGGCTTTATGCCCGGTGAGCTGATTTACGGTGCCCGGGAGGATATGGTCAAGGCTGTGACCGCGGCGGGCTATGATTACATCATAATGGATGCGGAGCTGACCCGCTACGGCGGTGTAGAGACCCGTGACGAGGGTCGCCTGTACGCCAAATGGCTGAAAGAACACGAAGGCCAGTATGACGGTGTTATCTTCTCCATGCCCATTTTCGCGGATGAGAATGGCGCGATCACTGCTTTGCAGGATGCTGGCGTTCCCATTCTGATGCAGGCCTATCCCGACGAGATAGGCAAGATGGACTTCCAGCACCGCCGCGACGCTTTTTGCGGCAAGTTCTCTGTCACCGATGTGTTCTGTCAGTACAATGTGCCCTTTACTGTGCTGAAACCTCACGTTGTTCATCCCCTCAGTGACAAGTTCCAGAAAAACTTGTACGATTTTGCAGCTATTTGCCGTGTTGTTAACGGTATGAAGCGCTTTAATCTGGGTTGTATCGGTGCTCGCACTACTGCATTCAAGACCGTTCGTTTCGATGAGATCGCTATGCAAAAGTACGGTATCAACGTAGAGTCTTTCGACCTTTCTGAACTGTTTGCAAAGGTTAACGAAAAAAAGAACGACGATCCTGTGGTCCTTGCCAAAATTGAGCGGCTGAAGAACTATTCCGACTTTACCCGCGTTCCCGAGGGGAATATGTACACCCTGGCAAAGGTATCTGTTGTTATTGATGAGTATATCGAGGAATATCACCTGGATGCTCTGGCACTGCGCTGCTGGAATGAGATGGAGACTTATCTGCGGATCTGCCCCTGTGTCCTGCTAAGTGAGCTAAACGATCGTGGTATCGTCGCTTCCTGTGAGATCGATATGTGCTCTGCCATCACTATGCGTGCTATGAATCTGGCTTCCGAAGGTGCGACTGCCGTTCTGGACTGGAACAACAACTACGGCGATGACGAGAACAAGGTTATCCTGTTCCACTGTGGTCCTGTTGCTCAGAGCCTGATGGCCGGTTGCGGTACCGTCACCGAGCATAAGATGTTCGCCAAGAACGACCCCGGCAGCGGCTGGGGCTGTAACGAAGGCAGGATCAAGCCCATGCCTATTACCATTTCCAACTGCCAGACCAAGGACGGCAAGATTATAATTTACGCTTCCGAAGCTAAGTTTACCGACGATGTGATCGAACCCGAGTTCTTTGGCTGTGGTGGCGTTGCTGAGATTCCCGACCTGCAGAACAAACTGATTCGCCTGGCTCGCGGTGGTTTCAAGCACCATACCGCTATCTGCGAAGGTCACTACAAGGAAGTATTGAAAGAAGCCTTCACTACTTACCTGGGCTACGATTGGGTCGACATCGACTAAGAGGTGATAAAATGATCAGCCTTGGTATCGACATTGGCGGCACCGGCTGTAAGTGTGTCGCTTTCCGTGACGATGGCGAGCAGCTTGCCACCGCCTATACCGAATATCCCCTGGCCGCTGGACAGGTTAACCTGCCGCCGGATATCCTGACTTCCTCCGTATTCCAGGTGATTGCAAGATGTGCCGCCCAACTGGAGGACAAGCAAGCCATCGCGGCCATTACAGTTTCCTCTTTCGGTGAATCTTTCGTGGCCGTCGACGAAGAGGGAAGCGCACTTACTGATATTTTGCTCTATTTCGGAAACACCGAAAGTGAGGAGTTCGCACAATTGGTGGAGCGCATTAAGGAAGAGACCTTTATGCGAATTGCCCGGATCCGACCGGATGCGTCTTTTTCTCTTTCCAAGATGCTTTATACCCGAAAAGTAGCCCAGCGCCCGGTATGGAAGTATCTGTTCATCGCAGGCTTTATCTGCTACCGTCTCAGTGGAAAGGCTTATGCAGATGTATCCCTTGCCTGCCGCAGTCTTCTGTACGATGTTGAGTGCCGCTGTTGGTCTAAAGAGCTTTTGGAAAAGTGCGGTATTGAAGAATCTACGCTTCCGGAAGTGCTGCCTACCGGCGGTATCGTTGGCCCTATTTTACCAAAAATCGCCACACAGTTAGGACTTCCTCACGATGTACAAGTGGTAATCGGTTCTCACGATCAGATCGTCAACGCTTTGGGTGCCGGTGTCCATCAAGTGGGTGATGCGGTAGATACATCCGGAACCTGTGAGTGCATCACACCGCTGGTTGCATCCATTCCGGAGAATCTGGATTTCCAGAAGGACAACTTTGCCTGTGTTCCCTATTTGGAGGACAAAGGCTATGTAACATACGCTTACAACATCTCTGCCGGCTCTGTGGTACGTTGGTATCGGGATGCACTAGCCTACCATTTGAAGGAAGAAGGTCGCAGCATTTACGATGTGCTGAACGAAAAATGTCCCAAAGAGTCCACCGATCTGATGGTATTGCCCTTCCTTCAGGGCATGGGTGGAACACCGGATGTGGATGCTACAGCAACGGGCCTCATTGCCGGTCTTACCACCCAGACCCGCCTTCCCGATATTTACCGGGCGATTCTGGAGGGGGTTACCTTTGAAATGCGCTATAATCAGGAAAAACTCCTGGAAAACGGCGTTTCCTTTGAAAGGCTGTATGCCTGTGGCGGTGGTGCCAAGTCTCCTGTCTGGCTGCAGATCAAGGCAGACATTTTGGGGTGCCCCATTATTCCGGTCAAGTCCGAAGAGACCGGTGCCATGGGCAGCGCCATCTTGGGAATCGCCGCGGTGACCGGAGAATCGCCCTTTGTTGTTGCCAAGCGGTTCTGGAAATATGGAGAGCCGATTCTACCCGATCCCGAATTCCGGAAAATTTATGACAATAAGTACCAAATGTATAAGACCTTGCGGGGCTTGTACATGGAGCAAAGAAGGAAGAAATCATGAAACAAGCAGTTATGTACGGCGGTGGCAACATTGGCCGCGGCTTCATCGGCGCACTTCTGAGCCAATCCGGCTTCAAAGTGACCTTTATTGATGTTGCTGAACCGGTGGTCAAAACTTTGCAGGAAAACCACCGCTATCCTATTCGAATTGTGTCCACCGAAGAATACGAGGATGTGTGGGTGGAAAATGTCACCGCAGTTAACAGCAATCTGCCAGAAGCAGTAGATGCCATTGCCAATTGCGATATCATGGCAACTGCCGTGGGCGCAAGAATTCTAAAGTTCATCGTGCCCAATATCGTGGCCGGTTTACGGAAGCGCTGGGCAATGAACAAAGGTCCTCTCAACATCATCATTTGCGAGAATCTAAACGATGCCAATAAGGTCCTGGAAACCATGCTCAAAGAGCAGATGACAGAGGAAGAAAAGGCAAAGTTTGATGAGACCGTCGGATTGGTGGAAACCTCCATTGGCCGCATGGTGCCTGTGCAGACCGAAGAAATGAAAGACGGTGAGCCTATGCGTGTCTGCGTAGAGAGTTATGGCTTCCTGCCTGTAGATAAAGCTGCCTTCAAGGGTGAAGTGCCGGAAATCAAAAACATGGTTCCCTATGAACCCTTTGACTTTTACATCAAACGTAAACTCTATATTCACAATATGGGTCACGCTACCTGCGCCTACTTGGGAAATCTAATGGGTCTGGAGTACATCTACGAGTCTATTGCTATTCCCGAGGTTCGCATCTTGGTGCAGAACGCCATGCAGGAAAGTGAGATTGCCCTGTCCCAGCGCTACGGAGTGCCTATGGCAGACCTGCAGGAGCATATCACAGACCTGCTGTACCGGTTCACCAACAAAGCATTGAAGGATACCTGTCAGCGCGTAGGCGGTGACCCCGCCAGGAAACTGAGTCCTTCCGACCGTCTAATCGGTTCTTCTCTGCTGGCACTGGAAGAGGGCATAACCCCTGCCTATATCGCAGTGGGTGCCGCCGGTGGATTGCGCCGTTACTTGAAGGAGAACGGTGGCGTTCAATCTATGGAAGTTGCTAAAACTGCACTTGCTGAAGTTTCCGGTTTGGATCCGGAACACAAGCTTTCTAAATTGATCCTGCACTATTACGAGATGATTCTGGACGGCTGCAGTCTCACAAAGCTGACAGCCGAAGCAGAGAAGCAAAAGCATGCAAGCATGCAAGCAGTTGTCTAAGGAGGCCCCTATGAACGTGAATTCCTATATTGGTCATGCCAGCCAGCTGTGCGGCGTGGAAGAAGTCCGACTGGTAGGCGGTAAGGGCGACGGTATGCGTCTATTACAGCTTCGAAATGCTGCTGGGTTGCAGATGACCGTATGCGCTGACCGCTGCGCAGATATTTACCGTCTAAATTTTAAAGGTGACAACATGGGCTATTTTTCCCCAACCGGCTATGTTGCCCCGGCTTATTACGATGACAAGAGTACCGGCTTCCTGAAAAGCTTTACAGCAGGCTTTCTGACCACCTGCGGCCTTACCGCAGTGGGCAATCCCTGTACCGATGCGGGCGAAGAACTGCCTTTGCACGGCACCATCGGTAATGTGCCCTGCGAGCGTATTTGGTGGGAGGAAGACGAAGAGAACATTTACATCCATGCCCACATCAGTGATAGCGCTGTTTTCTCCCATAAGCTTTATTTAAAGCGTACCATTACCTGCGGTAAGCACACAAACAAATTCTGCATTACCGATACAGTGGAAAACCAGGGCGATACCGAAAGCCCCCTCATGATTCTGTATCACATGAATATGGGTTATCCGCTTCTTTCGGAAAATGCAATCGTTGAAATTTCCTCCACATCCGTCAAACCCAGAAACGACCACGCTGCCGAAGATCTGGACACTTGGCACAAAATGCTCCCCCCTTCCCCCGGTTTTGAAGAGCAGTGCTATTTCCACAGCTTTGAAAACAAAGGCACGGCATCTATCTACAACCCGGATATCCGTAAGGGATTGACCATTTCCTTTGATCCCAACACCCTGGATCATTTTACCGAATGGAAGATGATGGGTTTCCGGGATTATGTTCTGGGTCTGGAACCCGGCAACTGCAATCCCGATGGCCGTGACGCAATGCGCAAGGAAGGAAAACTGAAATTTCTGAAGCCCGGTGAAAGCATTACCTACGAAGTAACCGTTAACCTCTACGAAAAATAAGGAGAAAAAATCATGCCCATTATTACCGGCCGGGAAAATGTCCTGGCAGTTTATGAAGAAGCCGCAAAGAAAGGCTGGGTTATTCCCTGCCTGTGCAGTGAAAATCTGACCACTACGGAAGCGATTCTCACCGCTGCTTCCGAATTTGCTACAGAAAAGGGATACGACCATGTTCCCGTCACTCTGGCTATCACCAACCAGTATGATCACCGTAACCAGTCTGTCTACTATACCCACACCCGGCGGTGGGATATCGGCCTGAAGCTGTTCCGGGCCAGCATCGACATCCTTGCCGGGGCTTTCCCCAATGTGGATATTCTGATTCATTTGGATCATGCCCAGTATGACACCGATGCTGCGCTGCTGGAAAGCGATCTGAGCATGTATTCTTCCGTCATGTACGATGCTTCCTCGCTGCCCATGGAGGAAAACATCGCCAAAACCAAGGCTTATGTCCAGCGCAAGGGTCACGAGCTGCTGATTGAGGGTGCCTGCGACGAAATCGTGGATGCCACCGGTGAAGCACGCTGCGAGATCACTTCTGCGGATAAGTGCGAATATTACATGCAGGAGACCGGCGTGGATATTGTAGTTGCCAACTTGGGTACGGAACATCGCGCTTCCGGCCAGGAGCTGCATTACTACTATGATGCCGCTCGCGCCATCAAGGATAGAATCGGTCCCAAAATCTGCTTGCACGGTACATCTTCCGTGTCCAACGACCAGATCGGCAAGCTATTTGATGACGGTATTTGCAAGGTTAATATCTGGACAGCGCTGGAAAGAGATGCTTCTCCCGCACTGACCGAGTGGATCGTTAAGAACGCTGCCAAGGTCGGTGGCCCCGAGATGGAGCAGAAGCTCATCGACGAGGGATATCTGACCCAATCCACCAAGACCGGCAACAGGACCTCACTGCAGTATTTTACCACAACCGCACGTCAGGAAATCATTTTTGAGCAGATGAAAAAGATCGTCCGTGGTTATTTGGATCTATGGTATAGATAATTAACCATAATATACAGCCATTTCACACCATTTCAAGTTGCATTCTAACATCACGTGCTATCATGCCCGATTTCAAAAGCAAAGAGCTTGTTATGGATTTACTGAGACTATTTGTTTGCTTTTTTATACTGATAGGGCGTGACACCGAAATAGCGTTTAAACAGCTCTATAAAATAGGAGGTATCGTTGTAGCCCACTCCGGTGCCTGCCTCTGTTACAGATTTTCCTGCTTTCAGCAGCTCGGTTGCAAGTACAAGTTTTTTTCGTCTGATATACTCCGATGGGGACACATGCAGCGCATCTTTAAATTTTCGTTCAAGGGTGCTTTGGCTCATATAAAATGCCGCTGCTATTTCTCCAGAGGTGAGTTCTTTGGATATATGCTGGTCGATATAATGCACAATTTGATGCAGCTCCCGGAACAAGACGGACTTTTGGTCAGATGCGGCGTTTTTACTCTGTTTAAGTATGGCAAAAATCCTGAAAAAAGCATATATTCTTTCCTCGTTGGACAGAAAACCGTCGTGCAGCGAATGGCACAGGTCGATCAATTCCTCCCGCAACGGCCCCTGGGGAGAAATATAGTTTTTGCCAACGTCCGCCTTTAAAAAGTCTAAAAGTGCACGGTTTTTGCTGCAGTCGAAAAGAATCCAAAAAAATCTGTGGGACGCATCACTTCTGTATACGCAGTGATGATACTCGCCAGGGCGGGCTATGATCACATCCCCTCGGGATAATGGATATAAATTGTTTGCCACTAAAAAAGATACATCACCGGAAAGGTTGATATACAGTTCAAATTCACTGTGGGTATGCAGGTCTATTTCGCGGGTGTGGGTACGCCTTTCCTTTTCTGTCAGCTTGATTTGAAAATCAAAGGCATTGAGCGCAGGCATCTTCAGCTTTGTTGTTTTATCGCAATGCATACAGAGTCCTCCCTCCTTTTGCCGATTATACCATATTTTTTGACAAAAATTCAATAGAAAACCCTGTTGTGATATGGTATTTTTAAAGGAACAGATAGCATTAGAAGAATAGAGCCCCCCTGGTTTTATGGGTTTAGATGAAAACTAAAAACATTTTTCATTATTGGAGGTTTGATTTATGAAATATAAAAAGATACCTTATGTTGAAAAAGAAATTTCCCCCATCGTTTTTGGAACAGCTACGCCGACATTGTTTGCTGCTGTGGATGAAAGCCGAGCAGATATAGAGGAATGCCGTCAAAAAGCGTTCAAACTTATGGACGATGTTTTTTCTGCAGGTATCAATTGTTTTGATTGTTCCGACCACTATGGCGAGGAAATCTTAGGTGAATGGATAGAACTTAGAGGTATAAGAGATAAAACCGTCATTTTTTCAAAATGCGCTCATCCCAACAAATGGAGAGACAGAGTTACAGATTTTGATATTCTCTATGATGTACATAATGCGCTCAAAAAATTAAGAACAGATTACATAGATATTTATATGCTTCATAGAGACAACCCGGAAGTTCCAGTAAGCATTATTGTAGATACAATGAACAGACTTTATAATGAGGGCAAAATCGGTGCTTTTGGCGGATCTAACTGGACGTATCAACGTATTGAAGAAGCAAACGAATATGCTGCAAAGCATAATCTGATTCCTTTTACTGTTTCGAGTCCGAATTTTGGTTTGGCTGAGCAGGTCGATAATCCTTGGGTTGGACAGTGTGTAACACTATCAGGTCCCGAAAACAAAGATGCCCGCAAATGGTATCTTGACAATAATATCCCTGTTTTTGCTTACTCTGCACTTGCAAGAGGCTTTTTCTCCGGTGCATTTACCAGCAACGAACCTGAAAAAGCAAAAGAAATATTAGATGAAGCAGGAATTAAGGGTTACTTTTGTAAAAACAATTTTGAAAGACTAAAAAGAGTCGAGATTCTGGCTGAGAAAAAAGGTATTACAGTTGCACAAACAGCTCTTGCTTGGCTCTTCAACAATCCGCTTAACACATTCTTGCTTACAAGCCCTGTAAATGAAAAGCAAATAAGCGAAAATGTCGCAGCATCAAATATTCATTTGAGCACTGAAGAGATCGCTTGGCTTGACCTCGAGATATAAAAAAGAAGAATAGGAGATAACATTATGCCTTACAGTAAAGCACACTTATCCAACTACTGCAAAGAAGCACTTACCAGCGTCGGTGTATCCGCTGAACACGCCGCTGTGGTTGCGGCCGTTCTTACTTCCGCTGACGAGCGTGGTGTCCATTCTCACGGCTGCGTCCGTATGGAAGGTTATGTTGAATGCCTTCAGTCCGGCGGTGTCAAGGCAGATGCCCAATGGGAAGTGGTTTCTGAAGGACCTGCATATGCGTTGATTGATGCCAGGCAGGGCTTGGGTATCCCTGTTTCCGTGGCAGCCACAGAACTCGCTATTCAAAAAGCAAAAAAGGCCGGTATTGCAATCGTCAATGTCAACAACAGCCACCATCACGGTGCTTGCGGCTATTACACTTTGATGTGCGCAAAAGAGGGACTGATTGGTTTGGCGATGTCTACCGGTGACATCATCATGGCTGTTACCGGCAGTTCTAAGAACTCCATCGGCAACAACCCCTTCTCCTATGCTGTCCCCGCCGGCAAGTACGGTGCTGTCTGCTATGACATCGCAATGAGTACGGTTGCTGCCGGTAAGATTTCCATGGCTGCTGACGAAGGCCACAGCATCCCCCTGGGCTGGTTGTTGGACAACAAGGGCAACCCCACCACCGACCCCAATGACTATGCTAAGGGCGGTCCTTTGATGCCTTTTGGCGGTTATAAGGGTTATGGCCTGAGTATGATGGTAGAATCTCTGGCAGGTATCCTTTCCGGTGCGGCACTGCTGAAGGACATCCATGCATGGAATAAAAATCCGGAACAAGGTGGCAATGTGGGTCACTGCTTTATTGCCATCGACCCTGCGCTGATTAACCCCTCTTTCAATGTTCCTGAGCGAGCTGAGGAAATGCTGGATCAAATTTTAGCAACACCCAAGGCACCAGGGGTAGAGCGTATCTATTTCCCCGGGCAGATCGAGCAGGAAAAGGAAGCTATGGCACAGGCCAACGGTATCTTGCTGCCTCCTGCAACAGAACACGCACTGGAGAGAGTTGCCGCTTTAACAAACATCCCCTTCTCTAAACAATAACTATCGGAGGTTTTTCTATGAATCGTTATGAAGCTTTGAAGCAGAAGTTCGCAAACTGCGAACCTGTATGTGGTACTACTTGCACCATTCTGATGGATCCCATTATTATGTCCAAAATGGATCATCCCAATCTGGACTACATTCTTTTCGATGCAGAACACGGACGCTATGACGCACAGAATGTCTTCCCTCTGCTGCATATGTGCCGTATGATGGGGTTGCCCTCTATCGTTCGTATTCAGGATGCCTACTATCATCTGGCAGCCAAGCCCTTGGATATGGGTGCTGACGGTATTATGATCCCCAGAACGGAGACTTTGGAACAACTGAAGAATGTCATTGACGGCTTCTGCTTCTATCCCGAAGGTCGCAAGGGCAGAGGTGGTCCCGGACAGTTGCTGCCCGACGAAACTCCCGCTACTTTCAATCATTCCCGTTTCCTGCTGCCCCAGATCGAGTCCCCAAAGGGCATCGAAAATCTACCTGCAATGTTGGAAACCTACGGTGAATACATCTCCGCTATTATGATTGGACCATACGATATGTCTGTCATGGTTGGTACGCCACTGGATATCTATTCCGATGTGATGACCGAATCCATCCAGAAAGTCTTCGATATCTGCAAGTCTTATAACAAGTCCTGCGGTATATACTGTCGCAGCGTTGAGGATGCAAAGCGTTTCCGTGCTATGGGTGCCAATGTATATTGGACCGGTGAGGATATGCAGTTCCTGCAGATGGGGGTCAAGCAGACCTTCGATCAGCTGGGAGAGCTGAAGTAAATTGAGAGGATACCCAAACTATGCATAAGATCGTTTTACTGGACAAGCCCAGAGAGAATCCCGGTGAATTGGATTGGTCTGCTCTGCAAGAGCTGGGGCAGGTCACTTTCTATGAACACACAACTCCCGATCAAGCTGCCAAGCGCATTGGGGACGCTGACATCGTACTGCTGAACAAAACTGTCCTCAGCGCCGATACTCTGCGCCAGTGCAAAAACTTGAAATTCATCAGTGTGATCGCCACCGGCTACAACACCGTTGATATCGAATGCTGCAAAGAACTGGGAATCCAGGTTTCCAATGTTCCCAGCTATGGTACCGAGGCTATCAGCCAGCATGCTATCGCCCTTTTGATGGAACTGACCAACCGTGTCGCCCATCACGATGCAGAAGTCCGCAAAGGCCGCAAAAACGGTCCTACTGACTGGTGTTTCTGGGACTATTCTATCATGGAGTTGGAAGGAAAAACTGCCGGTATTATCGGTCTTGGCCGTATTGGTAAAATCTCTGCCCGCATCTTGTCTGCTTTTGGCATGAATATTTTGGCTCACGATACTTTCCGGGATCCAACTTGGGAGAATGAGACCTGCCATTATACAGATCTGGAAACGCTGTATGCCAAATCCGATGTTATCATGCTGCACTGCCCTCTATTCGAAAGCAACACCCATATGATCTGCAAGGAATCTATCGCAAAGATGAAGGACGGTGTCATACTCATCAACAACAGCCGCGGTGGTCTTGTGGTGGATCAGGATCTGGCAGATGCTTTGAACTGCGGCAAAATCGCAGCTGCCGGTTTGGACGCTATCGAAGTAGAGCCCATTTCTATGGATAATCCTCTGCTGCAGGCAAAGAACTGCGTAATCACGCCTCACATCAGTTGGGCTGCATTGGAATGCCGCCAGCGTTTACAAAAAATTGCAATTGAGAATGTTCGTGGTTATCTAGCCGGTCAATGTATTAATATCGTCATTTAATTCGGTGTTATTTTAATCGTCGGTCTTAAAAGCACAGGAACTTCTTGTTTCTTAATAAAGAAAGTTTTATTATGGTATTATCGGTTGAGCAGATACTCTCTGCGGTAAATGGCATCGTCAGAACATAATAAGCTGGATTTTGAAAAGGATGCAACCACAGTAAAAACCGCATTGGGGAAAATCGATCTTCCGCGAGAAAGAGATAACCAGCTGTTTGTAGATGATGCATTTACAAAATCCTAGAGTTTTTTATGATGACGCAGTACATCCAAACGACGAGGGTTTTAAGGTGTACGGAGAAAAATTATCAAAAGAACTTGCGAAATTTTTACCTGTTGGCACCATCGAGTGGGAATAAATCATTTCACGCCGCCGGTGGCGGATGAAGTGAAATGATTTATTGCGCCGCGGTCTGTGTGCAACGCAGGCGCTCCGTCGCCAAGGCGCACACAGGGCACCGCAAGCGGGCCCGTCCAAAATCTCACTTGTGAGATTTTCACCTTAACACGCCGCCGGTGGCGGATGCAGCGAGGTGTTTATTGCGCCGCGGTCGAAAAAATCGAGGAAAAGCGTAAGCCCGAAGATTTTATCGGGCACCGCAAGCGGGTCTGTCCAAAATCTCACTTGTGAGATTTTCACCGTATGCGGCAAGGACAAAACAGAACTATCGCCCCTCTGAAAAAGAGGGGCGATTTTTTGCGCATATTTCCGGAAATCTCCCTTTTTCGATAATTTTGCTAGCTTTTTGCCTGGGAATAAGGTATACTGAATACATTATTGCAGACAAGCGAGGAAACTATGTTAGAGCTTATTACCAAGATCAATGATGCCCTGAACGGCTTTATCTGGGGCGTGCCGGCAATGACCTGCATTTTGGGTGTGGGTCTGTATCTGGCCATTCGCACCGGTTTTTTACCTATCCGCAAATTCGGCTACGCAATGAAAAATACCCTGGGCCGATTGTTTAAAAAGGAAACAGCCAGGGAGGGTGCAATGACCCCCTTCCAGGCGGTTTGCACCGCCCT